>DVNA01000126.1 GCA_018714665.1 Candidatus Gallibacteroides avistercoris
GTACCTTTGCAATATCGGAAAACAAAAGAAAATCAATTATTTAGCGTAATCACCCGGTTATGGTACCTAAATCGGGATAAAACCTCTAAACAATGGCAAAGTTAGAAAATAAAACGAAAGAAAACCCTAAATTGGAGCAAAACAGGCTGTCGGACGGCAGAATTAGTTTGTATCTGGAGTATTATTTGGGTAGAGAGGAAAAGCCTGTATTGGATGAAAACGGTAATCAGGTGTATTATGAAAGCGGTAAGATGCAGGGAAAGCCGAAGTTCGCCGTCAAGCATCACAGGCGAAAAGAGAACCTCAGCCTGTATCTGATAGAGAAGCCACGTACCCCTGCGGAACGCCAGCAGAACAAGGAAACACTGGAGCTTGCTGTAAAAATACGTGCCGAACGTGAATAGGAGTTTAAGGAAAGTATGTTGGGCTATCGCCTGAAAAAAGACCGGAACGTGAATTTCTTGGATTATTTTCAAGCCTATATCAATGACTATACCAAGAAAGACATTCGGATGGTGCAAATCGCCCTAAGCCGTTTCAAGGACTTTTTGAAGGAGCATTACCCGATGCACGAGTTCGGCATCAAGCCGGAACTTATCACGAAGGACATGATGGAACAGTTCGTAGCTTATCTGCAATCCCGGAGCGTGGGCGAAGGGGCTAAAAGCATCTTCCAGCGTTTCAAGAAGGTTATCCACTATGCGATTGACCACGATGTGATGCTGAAAGACCCCTGCAAAGGCGTTACCTGCAAGGCGGATAGCCAGATACTACGCAAGGACGTGCTTTCGCCGGAAGAAATCCAGCGGTTGATTGCGTGCCATTATGACAACGAGAACCCCAACGTAAGGCGTGCGTTTATCTTTTGCCTGTATTGCGGCTTGCGCTTCTGTGATGTGAAAGACCTTACCTATAAGAATATCGACTACGCTAATAAGCTGCTAAAATTTGAGCAGAACAAGACCAAAGGTCATTCCGCCAGTAGCGGTGTGGTTATTCCGCTCAATGACGGGCTTCTTTCGCTTGTGGGAGAACCGCCGGCAGACGGTAACAAAGACGCTCTCATCTTCAACCTGCCTTCGTATGAAAGTTGCTGCAAATCCGTCAAGCGTTGGGTGAAAAGAGCCGGGATAGATAAGCACATAAGCTGGCATTGCGCCCGTCACTCATTCGCCGTGAATATCCTCAACAATGGGGCGAACATCAAGACGGTTGCCAGCCTGCTCGGGCATAGCGGACTGAAACATACGGAGAAATACACCCGTGCGGTGGATAAATTGAAAGAGGAGGCGATAAACAGCCTGCCGGAATTAAAGTTTTAACCATAAAAGACTTACCTTTGCAATTATGGACTTTGAAGCATTAGTAAAACATATCAGCACGATACAAAGCACGTTGCAGGCGCAAGCCGCACACGCTGTAAACCTCGCCCTGACTGCCCGCAATTGGCTCATGGGCTGCTATATCGTGGAGTTTGAGCAAAACGGTGAAGACCGTGCCGCATACGGCGAACAACTGTTGAAGAAACTGGAACAGCGGTTGAATGTCAAAGGACTGAACGAGCGCAGGTTTCGTGAGTTCCGGCGGCTATACCTTGTTTATCCGCAACTGAAAGAGCCTATCGCACAATACATATTGGCAGGAAGCGAAATTCGGCACACACTGTCCGCCGAATTCACAGACCCAATTCGGCACACGGTGAGTGCCGAATTACAATCCGTTAATAATCAACCAAGTGAATGAAATACACAAGCTGATAGATTATTTGAAAGATTACCGTATTCTCATTTAAAGTTTATTTCTAAATAGAAAATCCGGTCAAACGTGCTTTCTATGAAATGGAAGCAATAAGGGGTTGTTGGTCAGCAAGAGAACTGGAGCGGCAAATCAATTCCCTCTATTACGAGCGCAGCGGATTGTCGAAAAACAAAGAAGCCTTATCTGCTTTGGTGCAACGGCAAGCCATGCCGCTGCAGCCCAAAGACATTATTAACACGCCCGTTACGTTGGAGATCTTGGGATTGAACGACCGTGCTTTGGTAACGGAAAACGACTTGGAGCAATCCATTCTGGACAACCTGCAACGCTTCCTGTTGGAAATGGGACATGGCTTCTGCTTCGAAGCACGCCAAAAGAGAATCCTGATAGACGGGGATTATTTCTTTGCCGACCTCGTGTTTTATCACCGCATTTTGAAATGCCATGTCATCGTGGAATTGAAGATAGACAAGTTCCGCCACGAATACGCTTCGCAACTGAACCTATATCTTAACTACTTCAAGGCGGAAGTGATGCAACCCGACGACAATCCGCCTGTCGGCATCCTGCTTTGCACCGAGAAGGGCGACACGTTGGTAAAATACGCCACTGCCGGATTAGACCCGAACATCTTCGTGCAAAAGTATATGATAGAACTTCCCACTGAAGAGGAAATTAAGAAGTTCATTTCAACTGCAAACTATTAGCAATAAAAAACACTACTGGCGAAAAGAAGGAAAGCCATTCTTTCTCTTTTCGCCAGCACGTTTATTACTGCCAACAAGAATAGGTTTAGGTTAGTTTGGATGTATATACAAAAGACAGAACTAAACCGTAAATGCAGACGATAATTATAGCAAGTCACTTATGATACATTCTGTTCTTCCAAGACTATATTAGCATCATTATCGCATTTTTCAGGCTTAATCCGCTCTATACGACGAATATGTTTTGCCCTATTAGCTATAATTAACGGTACACGCTCGACAACAACAACCGATGTGTCAAGCCCCAACGCACTCGGTTCTCCAATGCCTATCTTTCTAATTAAGGCATAAAGGCTCATCAGCAAATTTTGTCGGCGGTTACGGGAATCTTCAGGATAATATATCCGGTGGATAATAATAAAGCGAAAATCACCCGGTATGCCATTCTTATGCAATGAAGGATAAGAGCTTGTTAGTTCTACTTCACCATCCGCAACAAGGTCATCAACTACTTGTCGTAAATAAAGGCTCACGCGCGGTTCTATACGAAAACCTATACGCATGGTTATACTAAACAATGTCCCTTTTATTAATGTGGAACAATTATATTCAAGTGTGTCTGGTGTATCCACAAATTCAAGGTTAATAAGCCAATAATGATCTGCCCGTTTAGGCTGCTTATTAATTATGGAATACAACAATTTATCGTCCACACAACCTTCTTTGTCTGCATGATTCACATAGACAAGATTAGAAGCATATTTGGATATGCTTTCGTCCGCCTTAATATCAGAAATAATGTTGTAGTATTCACTTAACCGTTTGGAAGACATATGTTTTCGACGAATTTTGTTGGCACTTACCCATACAAACATGATAAAACATAATAATCCACCTATTAACAGCGTAAACCAACCTCCGACCATAAATTTGGACAGGTTTGCAGCAAGGAAAATACCTTCAATAACACAATATCCGCCGACAAACAGTATTGATAGAATGCGTGGAATGTTATGCATATGCAAATAGAATCCCAACAACAATGTTGTCATCAACATTGTAATAGTTATGGCAAGTCCATAAGCGGCTTCCATGTGGGTGGAATCTCGAAACAACAATATAGTAAATATTACTCCAATATACATTACAAGGTTTACCATTGGAATAAATGACTGACCTTTTACGTTGGTAGGGTGCTTAATACGCATACGAGGCCAGAAATTCAAGTTCATAGCTTCACTCAATATGGAAAATGAACCGCTTATTAGAGCTTGGCTCGCAACAATAGCTGCCCCGGTAGCCATTGCTATGGAAAACAACAGTATTTCTTGTGGCATGATTGAATAAAATGGGTTCACTGTACCTTCTGCACTTTCCGGATGATGCAATACCCACGCTCCTTGCCCCAAATAATTTAGAATAAGCATCACCTTTACAAATATCCAACTGACCGTAATATTTCGTCTGCCACAGTGCCCTAAATCAGAGTATAAGGCTTCTGCACCAGTGGTACACAAGAAAACGGCACCCAATATCAGAAACCAGTGGGGGGATTCCACTAATAACCGTATGGCATAGTAAGGATTGAATGCCTTGAATACTTGAGGATAGGAAGTCAGACTGATAGCTCCGGCGATTCCAAGAAGCAGGAACCAAAGTAGCATAAATATACCAAATGACCGTCCTATATTTTCTGTACCAAAACGCTGAACGAAAAATATAATGGTAATAATGGTCAGTGTAATAGGAATCACAGGCAGATGCGGACTGATACTTTCAAGTCCTTCTATGGCAGTTGTGACCGTAATGGCTGGAGTGATAATACCATCAGCAAGCAAAGTGCTCGCACCGATAATGGCAATGATGTAAATCCACCTTCTTCTGTGGCGGCGTAAAAGGGCATAAAGCGCAAGTATGCCACCCTCCCCGTTATTGTCGGCACGGAGAGCCACCAGCACATATTTCACCGTAGTCTGAAGAGTAAGCGTCCATATGATACAAGACAATGCGCCTAAAACATAATTTTCATCAAGAGCTTCTCCAGTATGAATGATGGCTTTCATAACATAGAGTGGCGATGTTCCAATGTCACCAAAAACAATACCCAATGTGATGAGTAACCCGGCAAATCCAAGTTTATGTTGAATATTGCCTTCTTTTGATAGGTTTGCCATAAAAAGTAGTTTTTTGTTCTACATATATTTGTTTTCCTTTCAAGCGGCGCAAATATAAAATAAAATCTTAACAATAAGATTTCACTTTTCTTTTTTCGTGAAAAATATCATATAAACCTTGACGATGGTCAAGGCTTGTCTAAAAAAATAGTCTGTTTGAATTACGTATAACTATTAAACTCAAAAGCCGAAGTTATGGGATTGGTTCCCCGATACGCCCCGGCTTATCAAATGGGGAGAGTATTGCCGTTCGCTCGGATTCTCCGACGGACAGGTACGCGATCTCGTGAACATGAGACCCGTCCGTTTCTCCGGAGAATTATATTCGCACGAACATTCCCAACACTTTGAAGTCGAGAACTCGGAAGCCCGGCTCATGCGGGATGAAAAAGGCCCCGGAGGATTTCAACTGTTCATCGACCGGATTCCGATCCTGCGGTGGTTCCGGCAAAAAGCAAAGGAATTTCTCGAACACATAGGAATCAAGATCAAAGACCGAAAACAGGACCGGGGAATGGGGATGAGATAAATCCCAACCTCGGCATTTCACTAATATATAACCAAATTTTTGTATATTTACAGCGATAAACCTTGTTAATTAAAGACAATGCCTATGGCATAAACGGAAATATACAGGACATAAAATATAAAAAGCGTTAGCTTCTATTCTTGCTTTTGAAACTTGGCCGTTTTGTTAAGCACCCGAAGAGTAAAGTTAATGCCTGCGGAAACGTGGGCTTTACTCGTTTATTTGGGTGTAGGTTGGCCAAGACCTCAAAAGCAGATAAAAGGTACTGTCCCACGTCTTTTTTATATGTGTAACCAAACTTCGCCGGGGGACGGGCGGAACCGATTTATACAAATGAAAAAACATCTGTTTTTATTGATGCTGTCAACAGTGATGATTCTTGCCGGTTGCAGCAAAAACGAAGGCGGAGAAGGCGAGCCGTTCACTCCGCCCGCACAGGAACAACTCACGCAAAACGCCTATGCCGATAACGAAAATACGGGCGGCGGCTTTTCGTTCACGGCCGATGCCCCCTGGACGGCAACCGTGGACGAAGTAAAGCCACAGGCTCCGGCATCCGTACAGGCAAAATCCGTTACACGGGCTGCCGGCAACAACGGCAATAACGTAGTCTGGCTGAAACTCTACAACGGCGACAAGGAGGCTTACAGCGGCGGGGCCGGGACGATTACGCTCCGCATCGAGATCGACCAGAACTATACAGGAGAGCGGCGCGAGGCCACAATTACCATCCGTTCGGGCAACAACACCTTTACCGTAACGGTCGTTCAGGAGGGAACCAAGCAAGATGGCAGCGAGAACGAGCCGCCGGTCAAAGTGACGAAGATTACCCTCGACAAAACCGAACTTTCGTTGGAAGCAGGAGCCAAAACGACGCTGACCGCTACCGTAGAGCCTGCCGACGCCACGATCAAATCGGTGGTATGGTCGAGCAGCAACCCTGCCGTTGCGGATGTAAATCCCGTAACCGGCGAAATCACCGCGATAGCCGACGGAACGACTACCGTTACGGCTACCTCTTCCTCTAACAAAGAAGTGTCGGCCTCTTGCGCAGTAACGGTGGGCGGCGGCGAACCTGTCGTGCCCGATCCCTCGAGCTACGCTCTTGTCAGCCGCATCGAACGCAAGATAACATACTGGAGCGAAGTCCCTGCCTCGGATCGTTATGAAGATGATGCGATCTACACGTTCGAGTACGACGATAAGAATCGTGTTGTATCATATGCGGTTGATATTCTCACTACGGATGGTTCGGAAGAATCGGATCGACTAGTCAGCACGATCGACTACTCGGCACCGGACCGCCTTCGTATTCAGGACCAGTGGTCGGATGTCGGGACACAGACATACGACGTACTGCTCAACGACAAAGGGTATATCCGGCAATGCAAATCGCATCCCTATTCTCATGATGACAATAGTTACGATTTTTATACCTATGATATAGAATACAATGACGAGGATCGTATTTCGCGTGTCGCCTACTCCGACGAGTGGTACACATATGTTTATAAAGACGGTGTGCTGTCGGGTGGTCGTTATTCCGACATGGGCGAGGTAGGCGAGATGTCCGGGTTCGAACAGTATTTCAACCAGATTCCAAATGATAAGTTGAATCTGGATATCAACATGCTCTTTTTACCTATCCTGTTGGAAGATCCCGGAGATGGTGACGTACCCGGACGACTTGGTCGTTTGGCACTGCTCCGTATGGCTGGACGTGGTATGGACCGCTATGTGACTATGTTTCCCGAATGGAGCGAAGAGGGTGATGCCATGGCAGCAATCTCGAACTATCCAGAACCCAATAAGACGATACACGAGAGCTATGAATACTTCACTTATGATGCGGAGGAAATACAAGACCCCATGGAGTATATTCTTAACGAAAACGGAACAGTGGCTTCGGTCACGACTCGTGCAACTATGGTCAAAATCAAACATGAGTACGATATCGTGATAGGCGATGAATTTTTCGACCCCGAATTCCCAGATATGGGATACAAGGGTGAAATATGCAACAGGAAGAATACCGAGCTCGATCGAGGTACCAACACAATTACTTATACGTTTACCTACCGCTAATTTCTTGTATAACTAAAAAAGACAGCTACGATAATAACTTTTTTAATCTGTCTTTTAACAATATGCAAATTATTATGAAAGAGCCTCCCTCCGAATGTGGGAGGCTCTCATTTTATGCGTTTGCCGTTGCGGAACAGTTAATAGGAGGTAAAAGCGTAAAATATCTGCACGGATTCCCGGAAGTTTACTATCGTTTATGAATCTATATTCTTTTAATTTTTGTCCATATGTTTTTACTTCGATTCGGGATTGTAAATGTTCCCAGCTGTTGTCATACTCTTTTGATGATTGCTAAGGATATTATCTCAGAGGCTGTTCTATCTGTTTTTTTAACGCCATTAAACAGCATGCCGTACAAATTTAAACTAAAACTGCCTCACAGTGTGCCCTGAGGCAGTTTTAGTGAGGTCTGAAGCGGAGAATATTCACGTATGAAAAATCAGCGTCGATGATTTAATGACTTTTGAAAAGTCTCTTAGATTTTTGCAATCAATTCTATAAAGTGCCCGAATTTTGCCCAAAACAGAAAAATAAAAAACCTCAATAACTTGTAAATCAAATCATTGAGGTTTTTAAAAAGTACCCAGAGCCGGGATCGAACCGGCATGGAAGTGAATCCACTGGTGTTTGAGACCAGCGCGTCTACCAATTCCGCCATCTGGGCTTATTGACGCTGCAAAGGTAGATAAATTTTCTGCTCTGCAAAATTTTTTCTCTATTTTTTTATTGCATACGGATAGAATCGTCCCCTTGGGCCAATCTGAAACAAAAGGACGTTTGGACTCCGATTGTATATATTTACCTGAAAAAGACAATAAAAGAAAATATTCGGGCACGAGACAAGGGGTTATCCAATTTTTTAATATCTTAGCCCAATTAATTTATATCTTTTACAAAAGCTGTTTTTAATATTATGAATAACCGATACTGCGTGATTATGAGTGGAGGGGTGGGTAGCCGTTTTTGGCCTTTCAGCCGAACGGATTGCCCCAAACAGTTTCTCGATTTTTTGGGAACGGGACGTTCGTTGATTCAAATGACATACGACCGTTTTGTCCGGCTCATTCCTAAGGAAAATATCTTCATTGCCAGCAACGAGGTTTATAAAGATTTAATTCTTGAACAACTTCCCGAGATTCAAGAGGATCGGATTCTGTTGGAACCTCAACGCCGCAATACGGCTCCCTGCATTGCTTGGGCGGCTTACCACATACAGGCAATCAACCCCAATGCCAACATCGTGGTTGCTCCCTCGGATCACCTGATTCTGAACGAAACAGCGTTTTTGTCGGTAATCGAGCAGGGGTTCGATTTTGTCTCTTCCCGCCCGGCGTTGCTTACGTTAGGGATCACACCGAATCGCCCGGAAACGGGATACGGTTATATTCAAGTGGGTGAAAACGGCGAAAACGGTATCAGTACGGTAAAGACCTTTACGGAAAAACCGAACGCCGAATTGGCGAAAGTTTTTGTTGAAAGCGGCGAATTCTTTTGGAATGCCGGCATCTTTTTGTGGAACGTGCAGAGTATTATCAAAGCCATCCAACGCTATTTGCCCGAAATATCGAGTCGCTTTGAGGAGGGAATCCCGGTATATAATACCGATGCCGAAAAGGATTTTATTGCCCATAATTTCCCGGCCTGTCCCAACATATCGATCGATTTCGGCGTAATGGAAAAGGCCTCCAACGTCTTTATGCTCCAAGCCGATTTCGGGTGGTCCGATTTGGGTACGTGGGGGTCGTTATACGACCGTTTGGCCAAAGACAAAGAGGACAACGTCGTGTTAAAATGCAAAACGTTGATGTACGAAAGCAAGGGCAACATTGTGGCTGTACCGCGAAAACTGGTTGTGCTGAACGGCCTGGAAGATTTTATTGTTGCCGAATCGGACAACGTACTGCTGATTTGCAAGAAAGAGGAAGAACAACGTATCCGGCAATTTGTAACGGATGCCAAGATGAAGTTTGGGGACGAATTTGTATAGTATCGCATACTGCATGAAACGCTTTTGGATGCTGTTTTTATGCGGATGTCTGGCCTGTATGACATTCGGCAAGGATTTTTCGGGCCCGGGAAGTGTCAATAAATCGTTATCCCCCGATTCAAGGGCTGTACGCCAGGTGCTTCGGAACAGGCACCTGGTTGCTTTTTGGGATTTCTCCGAAGTGGAGGGATGTGCCAAACGTGACAAGAGCCAGAACGGGTTTATTTTGCAGGAATACGGAAACACTCCCCTCCCCGTTGTTGACGAAGGGCCTGTTTCAGGACGTTCTGTACGGCTTGACGGAGCGAGCTATTTCTCCATCCCGTATCGGCAGAGCGGGAAACTGAATGTGAAAACGAACGAGGTTACCGTGATTGCCTGGATAAAATGGAGTGGCGAACAGACCGGGTTTGTGGCCGGAATGTGGAACGAGTACCAGGACGGAGGCAAGCGTCAATACGGGCTTTTTGTCTCCCTCCCCCATTACAACGGGAAAAATCAGGTTTGCGGGCATATCTCGCAAAGCGGGAAGGCTACCCCGCCCTTCCCCTATTCAATCGATTATTCGGCCAGCCAGCAGGAGGTTCCTCCCGGAGAGTGGTGCTGTGTGGCCTTTTCGTATGATGGGGCGTATATCCGCTCCTATCTGGACGGGGTATGTATTCCCCGCGCTCCGGAATTGATTCTCCATACAAAAGGGTTCGAGGGTTATCCCGACGGGCTTGTTCAATCGAAGAATCCCTATTATTTCCCCGATGGAATCGGGGATAACGGTTCGGATTTTACCATAGGGGCCGTCTCCCTGAAAAATGGGATGGGCAACTTTTTTATTGGATGTATCGGGGGAGTGGCAGTATATGACAAGGCCTTGCCTGCGGATGAAATCGCTAAAATTTCACGCTTATTCAACCTTTCGGGCCAATGATCCACCCTCCTGTTTT
>DVNA01000127.1 GCA_018714665.1 Candidatus Gallibacteroides avistercoris
TAAAACGGATCGATGGAATTTTGCACTCCTATTTCATTGCTCCGAAACAGTTTACCCCGGTCCGTAAACGGGCCATAAGGTTTTTCAGCCGTGGCCACACCGATACCGCACGTCCACTCTCCCCCCCAAACAGACATGGAGTAGAACAACACATATTGACCATCGATGTAGTTGATATCGGGAGCCCAGATGCCTCCCTGTGGTTCAAAGTCGGGACGGGTATCACGCGTAAAAGCGGTTCCTACCAGCGTCCAGTTTACCAGATCGGGAGAATGGAGAATCGGGGTGTTTCGGATGTCCTCGGTGGCATATAAATAAAAGGTACCGTCCTCTGCCTGTACAACTGTGGGATCGGGTAAACTGTACCGGGAAACCGGATTGCAGTACTTCTCTCTTTCTGCCTCCTGACGAGCTTCTGCATGACAACTTAACAGCAGGAAAGAATATAATCCTAATTTCGCAATCAGATTGAAATTATACTTGAATAACATATCTCTTTTTTTAGCGGACAAAAGTACGCATTTTTCGGCTTGTAAAATGGCCTTTTTGGAGATATAGACATTAATAAACAGATTATAACAATGGTTCACCGCCTTCGGAACGGGACAAATCGGATGCTTTTACGGATCTTAACTACGCCCCTTTTCAGGGAATTTGCGAGAATTCAGCCCACCAACGGATTTTTATCGGATGAACCAAATCATCTATCGTGTTTTAACAGAAACTCTTATACACTTGTTTTTTTTTAACAGAACAAATACCCGTTACATCGAACTAAAAGATAAGACGAATTGGCTACAACAAACCCGCTTTGTATAAGAAGGGTTAAAGCTACCAAACAGCAAACAACACCGAGAACAGTTCTCATCCGAATTTTACCGAACGGCCTGATCTTCCGGTAAAGAACTATGCTTCAACACTTTGGCATCTAGATAGAAAACAATCTCTTCTGCCATGTTGTTGCAATGGTCGCCGATGCGTTCCATCTTACGGATGATACCTATCAAATTGAGACATTCGGCTGCCCGGTCGGGATATTGCTGCAAATAATCGGCAATGATACCCGTTGCTCCATGGTTGAGTTCATCTACCTGACTGTCTTTTTCAAAAATAGAGACGGCCAACGACGATTTCTCTTCTTCCAACGCCTCTTTTCCGGACTGCAACATCTCCTTGACTATGGAAAGCATGGTACGTATCCGGGCTTTGTCGAACAATTCGGCATCGATACTGATGCTGGGATATTTCAATACGAACTGCGCTATTCCTTCGCAAAAGTCGGCGATACGTTCCAAATTGGTATTGATTTTCAAAACGGCCAGTACGAAACGCAAATCAACCGCCACGGGAGCATACAGCGCTATGATATCTTCACAATCGCTGTCTATTTTCAGTTCAAAGGCATTTACCCGTTTTTCACGGTAAACCACCTCCTTGGCCAGCTCCCGGTCGAGCGACAACAGTGCCTCTCCTGCCCGGTTCAGCTGAGAATCTACCAACGACCACATTTCCAGGATTTCACGTTTCAATCCATCCAGCTCATTCTCTATATACTTCATCTTTATTTATTATTTGAATAGCAAAATTATTGGTTTACAAAGAAACCGATAATCATCCGAAACAGAAAAAAAAACGAATTACATTTTTGTTTCATTTTTATTACACCCGTTATCCATCACAAAAAAGAGACCTTTTTTTAGCCGTTCCCGATAAAATAGCGTATCTTCGCCATCCATAAAAACAGACAAATGGATTTCAGCACTCCTGTAAAGATAGGCAAAAGTACGTTTACATTGAATCATAAACACCGGATTCTCTCGTTGGGTTCATGTTTCAGCGAAAACATCGGGGGAAAGCTGGCAGAACAAAAATTTTCCATCGACATCAATCCGTTCGGGGTGCTTTACAACCCCTGTTCCATCGCATCGTCCCTACAAATATTGGCGGAAAAACGGTTGTTTACTCGCGACGACCTCTTTACGCATCAAGGAATGATGCACAGTTTCGCGCACCACTCGCGCTTTTCGCACCCCGATGCAACCACCTGCCTGCAACAAATCAACGAACGCATCATCGCCTCATCCGACCACCTGTTACACCTGGATTGTCTGATGATTACCTTCGGAACTGCCTATGTCTATCGGCTGAAAGATACCGGTACCGTTGTGGCCAATTGCCATAAAATGCCCGAAAAGCTCTTCTCGCGCGAACGCCTCACGGTAGAGGAGATCGCACAAGAGTGGCAAACGGTAATCTCCTCCCTGCAAAAACGGAATCCTCAGCTGAACGTTCTTTTTACAGTAAGTCCCATTCGTCATTTAAAAGACGGAGCCCACGGAAACCAGATAAGTAAAGCAACCCTGCTGCTGGCCATCGAAAAACTGACCGGAACCCTGCCAAACTCATACTATTTCCCGGCATACGAAATTATGATGGATGAACTGCGCGACTACCGGTTCTATGCCCCCGACATGACCCATCCCTCGGAAACGGCCGTAGAATACCTCTGGGAACGCTTTCGTCATACCTATTTTTCGGAAGAGACACAATTGCTGGTAAATGCCTGGGATAAAATAAGATCGTCGCTTAACCACCGACCCTTCTCAAAAGAATCTTCTGTATATAAAGATTTTATAATGCAAAACTTGTTTAAACTGGAAGAAATCCGAAAAAAATACCCTTACTTTGATGTAACAAATGAAATAGCGCAAATAGAAACACAACTAACCGCATTTAACTCGATATGAACTATTCGATACAAGAAATTGCCCACATAATCAAAGCCGAATACCAACACCTGACCGACAGCAACATCTCGGTGCTGCTGACCGACAGCCGGTCGTTGACATTCCCGGAAGAGAGCCTCTTTTTTGCACTGGTTACCCAGCGCAACGACGGGCACCGGTATATTTTCGGGTTATACAAACAGGGAGTACGCAACTTTGTGGTTAGCCATACTTCGCCCGAAATTCAGAAACTGCCCGATATTAACCTGTTGTTCGTGCCCAATACGTTGCAAGCTCTGCAACAGCTGGCGGCATTTCATCGTAAAAAATTCGACATACCCGTTGTCGGCATTTCAGGCAGTAATGGCAAGACCATCGTAAAAGAGTGGCTGTACCAGCTTTTGCAGACAGACTACAACGTGGTACGTTCGCCCCGCAGTTACAACTCACAAATAGGAGTTCCGTTGTCCGTCTGGCAAATGAACGAAAGTACCGGTCTGGCCATCTTTGAGGCCGGTATCTCGGAAGTGGGCGAGATGGATAAGATTGCCACCGTCATACGCCCCAAAATAGGGATATTAACCAACTTGGGCGATGCACATCAGGGGGGATTCCACTCCCTGCAAGAAAAGTGCATGGAAAAGTTAGAGCTCTTCAAAGGAGCCGACATCATCATATACAACGGAGACAACCTGCTGATTTCCGACTGTGTCGAGAAGATGTGCCTAACATCCAGGGAGATAGCCTGGTCAAAAACCGACCGAGAAAGCCCGCTCTACATCTCGAAAATCGAGAAACACGACTCTTATACCGAGATTGAATACTCTTACCTGCGATACATCAACCGCTTTAAGATACCGTTCATAGAAGATGCCTCGGTCGAAAATGCCATCCACTGCTTGGCCGTTCTGTTATACCTGGGTATATCACCGCAAGTTATCACCGAACGGATGGAGAAACTGGAACCGGTAGCCATGCGCATGGAGGTAAAAGAGGGGCGCAATGACTGCCTGATTATAAACGATACCTATAACTCCGACATCAACTCGTTAGAGATTGCGCTCGACTTTCTGGTACGGCGTTCGGCCGGATCGAATATGCGCAAAACCCTGATACTATCGGATATCCTACAAACGGGAATGCTTAGCTCTACGCTCTACCGCAAAGTGGCAGACGTGTTGCAACGCAAAGGGATAGACCGTTTGATCGGTATCGGGACGAACATCTCGGAAAACGCCAAAATCTTTACAAACATCGAGAAAGAGTTTTTCCCGAATACCACCTCTTTCCTCATGGACGAAAGCATCGAGAATTTCAAACACGAAATCGTGTTGATAAAAGGTTCGCGGGAATTCCATTTTGAACGCATCTCGGAAGAGTTGGAACTGAAACAGCATGAAACAATCCTCGAAGTCAACCTGGATGCGGTTGTAAACAACTACAACTTCTACCGCCAGAGGCTCAAAAGCGGCACCAAGATGATCTGCATGGTCAAGGCTTTCGGGTACGGTGCCGGATCATACGAGGTGGCCAAAACCCTGCAAGAACACGGATGCGAATATGTGGCCGTAGCTGTGGCCGACGAAGGAGCCGAATTGCGAAAAGCCGGCATCACCATGCCCATCATGGTGATGAACCCGGAAATGAGCAGCTTCCGGACGCTGTTCAGCTATTCGCTGGAACCGGAGATATACAGCTTCAAGCTATTGAACGCCTTTATCCGCGAAGCCGAACGCCTGGGTGTTACCCGTTATCCCATACACATCAAGATTGATTCGGGAATGCACCGGTTGGGATTTGTCAAGGAAGATATTCCCGAACTGGTCTCCATTTTAAAATCGCAACCCTCTGTTGTCCCCCGCTCAGTATTCTCTCACCTGGCAGGAAGCGACAATCCCGGATTCGATGATTTCACCCGAAATCAGATTGCGGTATTCACCGAATGTGCCGACGCCTTGCAAGAGGCCTCTTCTCAGCGGGTCTTACGGCATATTCTGAATACCGCCGGCATATACCGTTTCCCGGAAGCACAAATGGACATCGTCCGGTTGGGTATCGGATTATACGGTATCCCCTGTGCCGGCGAAGAGGGGCTGCGCAACGTAAGCACGCTGAAAACCACCATCCTGCAAATCAAGGAACTGCCGGCAGGCGAAACCGTAGGATACAGCCGCAAAGGCGTATTGACCCGGGATTCACGCATAGCAGCCATCCCCATCGGATACGCCGACGGCTTCGACCGCCACTTGGGAAACGGTATAGGACATGTAATCATCAAAGGAAAAAAGGCTCCTGTGGTGGGAAATATCTGTATGGACGTTTGTATGGTAGATGTTACCGACATTGAATGTGAAGAAGGCGACAAGGTGGAAATTTTCGGAGACAATCAATCGGTTACCGAAATATCAGACCTGCTGGGAACAATCCCCTACGAGGTACTGGCCTCCATATCGGCCCGCGTAAAACGTGTCTATTTCAGAGAATGATCACAAACATAACAACAGAAATCAAAATAACCTCGGATTATTCATCCGAGGTTATTTTATATCCAAACCATACCGAATTGTTTCATGCAAAACATATTTCATTTCTACTTGGAAAGAGGCTATGGCATACCCCTGCCACAATCGCTACAACTCGTCGCGAATGGCCGTCAGCTCCTCCCGGATAGACATCAGACGGGCAATTACCTCATGCGTACGCTTTACCCCTTCTTTATTGTCTTTGAGCTGCTTGCGAGCTCCTGCCAGGGTCAGTTTTTTCTCCTTTACCAGGTGATAAATCAACGCTACATGATCCACATCTTCGCGGCTGTAACGGCGCGTCCCCCGGTCGGATTTTCGGGGAGATAGAATATCGAACTCTTTTTCCCAGAAACGGAGCAACGATTCATTTACCTGGAACATCTCCGCCACCTCCCCAATGGTGTAGTACAGTTTATTCTCGTCTCTTCCCATAATCAATCCATGACTTGTCCTTGATTTTCTGCCAGCTGTATCATATTATCATATTCCTCCGGCGACAAATCCATGTAGTAGTAATTAACCGGATTCACATGTTGTCCCTTATAGATTACTTCGTAATGCAGATGCGGGCCGGTCGATTTTCCGGTATTTCCCACCAAAGCAATCTCTTCGCCACGCTTTACCTTACGAGCCCTTTGCGTCAATA
>DVNA01000128.1 GCA_018714665.1 Candidatus Gallibacteroides avistercoris
TTCATCCACGTACGCTCCAACGTGCTCGATACCCTGTAAGAATTCAACGCAAAACTTTCTATTAACTAACTTGTCAGATAGATAAAATAGATTCAATATGAAACCTAATTTCAAAAATATCAATATAACAACAGACGCTTTCGACGGTAAATGCTCACAAAGCGTCTCCTGCCCGGATGCAGAAAAATGGCTGACCCCCGAACACATCTCGGTTAAGCCCATTTATACGAAATCAGACCTCGAAGGTTTGGAACACCTGAACTATGTAGCCGGTATTCCTCCCTATTTGAGAGGCCCTTACAGCGGGATGTACGCCATGCGTCCCTGGACGATACGCCAATATGCTGGCTTCTCTACGGCCGAAGAATCGAACGCATTCTACCGCCGAAACCTGGCCTCCGGACAAAAAGGGTTGTCAGTGGCCTTTGACTTGGCTACACACCGCGGATACGATGCCGACCACGAACGCGTTGTAGGCGATGTGGGAAAAGCCGGTGTATCTATTTGTAGTCTCGAAGATATGAAAGTTTTGTTCGACGGTATTCCCTTGAACAAGATGTCTGTCTCCATGACCATGAACGGTGCCGTACTTCCCATCATGGCATTCTATATCAACGCCGGTCTGGAACAGGGTGCCAAACTCGAAGAGATGGCCGGAACAATCCAGAACGACATCCTGAAAGAATTCATGGTCCGTAACACATACATCTATCCGCCTGAATTCTCCATGCGAATCATCGCCGACATTTTTGAATATACATCCCAGAATATGCCGAAATTCAACTCTATCTCCATTTCGGGATACCATATGCAGGAAGCCGGAGCTACGGCCGATATCGAGCTGGCATATACCTTGGCCGACGGATTGGAATACCTTCGTGCCGGAGTAAACGCCGGGATGGATATCGACTCTTTCGCCCCCCGGTTGTCTTTCTTCTGGGCCATCGGCATGAACTACTTCATGGAAATAGCCAAAATGCGTGCCGCCCGTATGCTTTGGGCAAAAATCGTGAAACAGTTCAACCCCAAAAACCCGAAATCGCTGGCCCTGCGTACCCACTCACAAACATCGGGATGGTCGTTGACCGAACAAGACCCGTTCAACAACGTAGGGCGTACCTGTATCGAAGCCATGGGGGCGGCACAAGGACATACGCAATCGCTGCACACCAATGCCCTGGACGAAGCCATCGCTCTGCCCACCGACTTCTCGGCACGTATTGCCCGCAATACCCAGATATATATCCAGGAAGAGACTTACGTAACCAAAGAGATCGACCCGTGGGCCGGTTCATACTACGTAGAATCGCTGACCAACGAATTGGCACACAAGGCATGGGAACACATCCAGGAGATAGAAAGCCTGGGCGGTATGGCCAAAGCCATCGAAACCGGTATACCCAAGCTCCGTATCGAGGAAGCCGCCGCACGTACGCAAGCCCGTATCGACTCCGGTAAACAAACCATCGTAGGTGTAAACAAATACCGTCTGGACAAGGAGGCTCCGATAGACATTCTGGAAGTAGATAACACGGCCGTACGCAAGCAGCAGATAGCCCGATTGAACGAACTCAAAGCCAATCGTGACGAAGCAGCCGTACAAAAAGCGTTGGATGCTATCACGGAATGTGTAAAGACCAAAAAAGGAAACCTGTTGGCCTTGGCCGTAGAAGCTGCCAAAGTACGGGCTACGTTGGGAGAAATCTCTTATGCTTGCGAAAAAGTGGTAGGTAGATATAAAGCAATAATCAGAACTATATCAGGCGTGTACTCATCAGAAACAAAACAAGACGCAGACTTCATCAAGGCTTGCGAACTGGCTGAAAAATTTGCCAAAAAAGAGGGTCGTCAACCCCGTATCATGATTGCCAAAATGGGACAAGACGGACACGACCGAGGAGCAAAAGTTGTAGCAACGGGATATGCCGACTGCGGTTTCGACGTAGATATGGGCCCCTTGTTCCAGACACCGGCCGAAGCCGCCCGTCAAGCAGTTGAAAATGACGTCCATGTAATGGGAGTATCCTCCCTGGCTGCCGGACACAAGACCTTGATTCCACAAGTAATCGAAGAGCTGAAAAAATTGGGACGAGAAGATATCATCGTGATTGCAGGAGGTGTTATCCCCGCACAAGATTATGACTTCTTGTACAAGGCTGGCGTAGCAGCCATCTTCGGCCCCGGTTCATCCGTAGCCAAAGCCGCCTGTCAAATTCTGGAAATATTATTAGACGAATAATCTCACCCTCAGAATTATCCCCAAAGAATAGCCGGAATAAAAACCGGCTATTCTTTTCTTATTTCAAGTATATCTAATTTAAACCTTGAATAGGAATGAGAGTCTAACGTTATATTGAAAACGACCATACATTCATAATATCAAACGATGAAAATCCTACGACTACGAAATGCTGCTTTCATTATCCTTATTTCATTCATCAGCCTTTCTTTTATTTCCAATAACAACGACAATATTTCCATTGAAGACAGAATTATCGCTTTCTTCTATAACCAGAACCTGATACCACAAGAAAAACTCTACCTACATTTGGATAAGCCATATTATGCCGCAGGAGACAAAATCTGGTTCAAAGGATATTTGCTAAACGGCATGACGCATGAAGACAACGCATTAAGTAACTATTTCTACATAGAACTCATCAACGAAAAAGATTCGGTATTAATACGCCGGAAAATAAAACGCGACTCCACAGGTTTCAACAACATGATCCCCATCCCCGCTGCCATAGAGCCCGGTAACTATTACTTGCGGGCATACACCAACTGGATGTGTAATATGGACAGCAACTTTTTTTTCTACAAGAATCTATATATAGACAATTCCATAGCAACTGCCATCCAGTCAAACATAACCTATGAAACGGGCGAAGAAGGAGAGGAAGCGGTTATCCGCTTTACCAACGAGCAGAACGAACCCTTTATAGAGACCAAAATCCGATATACCATCGGAAACAAAAATGACCATAAAACCAAAAACGGAAGAACACGAACCGATGACAAAGGAGAAATCCGCATACCGATACCCAACGACCGTTGGGGCGAAAAAGGCTCGTTCGTTTCTGTTATGTTTAACGATGAAACATACGAATATGGTCGAACATTCTACTTTCCCCCCAAAAACAAAGAATTTGCCGTCAGTTTCTTCCCCGAAGGCGGAAACTTGATTACCGGCGCCTTACAACAAGTTGCCTTCAAGGCACAGCAGGAGAATGGATTCTCGTGCGAAATATCCGGAGTAGTACTGGATAGTAAGGGCGATACCGTAACGCTATTAAAAAGCGAGCACGACGGGATGGGCGTATTCTCATTTACTCCGACTGCCGAACCATACAAAGCCGTGATTACCGCAGAAAACGGTGAGACCCGGAGTTTCGATATACCGCAGGCCTCTCCCTCCGGGTTCAGCCTACGTATCAACCACCGGCAGAACAGTGTCATCTACCAGATAAATGCAGCAAACGATTCGCTCTGGAACGACTCTATCTACATCGCGGCACACGTACGCGGACAACTCATCCTATTAAATCCCGTCACAGCAGAACAACCTGCCGGGATGCTGAGCACCGACTCCCTGCCCGAAGGTATTGCCCATTTTCTATTGGTAAACAAAGAGAGCAAACCGTTGAACGAACGGTTGATTTTCATCAACCATCCTCAGGAATCGACCTGGAAGGTTCAAAGCGACAAACCGCAATACGGAACACGGGAAAAAATAAAAATAGATATCTCTGCCCAGAAAAAAGACGGGACCCCGATCGAAGGAGATTTTTCTGTAAGTGTAACCAACAATTCTCACATCATCGTAGACTCGTTGTCGGACAATATCTGTTCTTATCTGTTGTTGACCTCCGACCTGAAAGGATACATAGAAAATCCTGCCTACTATTTTATAGACAACAGTATAGTACGCCAGAAGCACCTGGACTATGTCATGTTGACACACGGTTGGCGACGATTCAGCACCAACAACATCGATATGCCTGAAATACCCGAAATAAGACGTTTCATAGAAAAGGGACAATACATCAGCGGGCACATCAAAAACTTTTTCGGTAAAAACGCCAAGAACCCGTTTGTAAAGTTGATGTGTATCGATATCGGTATCTTAAAGGAGATACAGGCGGATGAACAGGGGAATTTTATTTTCGACAGCCTGAACTATACCGATACCATGACATTCAAAATCCAGGCCAAAACAAAATCGGGATTCAGTACGGTCGATGTAATTGTCGATAAAGACTCCTTCCCCGTTGCATACAACAAATATCCGTATGCTACCGAAAAAGAGGTTGCCAAGAAAGAGTATTTAGATGACCTGGGCGATACCTATATTTATGAAGGCGGTATGGAAATCACCAACCTGAAAGAGGTTACCGTAACAGCCAAAAAGAAAGAGGTGATCAGAAACCGCTACGGAGGTATCAACGATACGGCTATGGGTATAGAAGAGATAGAAAAGAAGATGCCGGGTGCCCACAATGCATACGACATCATCATGCGGATGCCCGGTATCATGATCTCGGGTGAAAGCGTCAGAATACGCAACAACCAGGGGGCTCCGATGTTGATGATTCAAGGATCTCCTTTCGACTGCAATGCCGAAACGTTGCGCATGATTCTGACAGACGACATCGAATCGATCGAAATATTAAGCGAAACCAGCAGTTCTTTCATGGGAAGTAACGGACGTTACGGAGCTATTATCATCAACCTGAAACAGGGAGAGATACAAAAAAGGCGACCCAACCCGACATTACAAGTCTTTACCTCTCTCGGATACAGCCAAAAAGCAGAATTTTACAGCCCGGTTTACGATACCCCTCAACAACCGGACAACGGAAAAAAAGATCTGCGCTCAACACTTTACTGGAACCCGTCTGTCAGAACCGACTCTACGGGATGCGCACAGATCGAATTTTATACCTCTGACCAGCCGGCCGACTACCATATCATCATAGAGGGAACCGATCAGAAAGGGCACATATACAGATACAGTAACGACATGGTAAAACCCTAAAAACAGAAGGATAATAACTTACTGAAAAACAACCGTTATGAGAAAAACAACTTTTTTCTGGATATTTCTTGTCTATATCATTCCTGTCGGGATATGGGCACAAACATCCCAAGACTCCATAACGGTATGTAATATTCGTTGGAAAATACAAAAAGGCGACAAAGGTATCATCCACAAACGAGCTCAGGTAAAAGAGCTGTACGGAGGCGTCCAAAATATCAATATTATTGAAATAGATGGGAAAAAGAAAGGCATAAAATACGGTATTATTGCTGAGAATCCCAATAAAAAACTCAGTACGATGGCCACAGAGCACCATGCCCA
>DVNA01000129.1 GCA_018714665.1 Candidatus Gallibacteroides avistercoris
CGAGGAGGTACGGATAAACGAACAACAACTCTCGTTCGGGAAAAAGGTAATCGATACCAAACTCGGTACCAGAGCCAATATGTTTTGTTCGCCGTTCTTCATCCTTTCTCTCAACCAAAAGGCGCAGGAAAATGAGGGTGAGGTAATCATCGGCACATTGGCATGGACGGGAAATTTCCGCTTTACGTTCGAGATAGACCAGAACAACGGGCTCCGCGTTCTTTCGGGTATCAATCCATACGCCTCGGAATACGAGCTGAAACCCAACGAGATTTTCCGAACCCCGGAATTCATCTTTACGTACAGCTCACAAGGGAAAGGGACTGCCAGTCGCAATTTTCACGATTGGGCGCGAACGTACCAGCTGAAAGACGGGATGGGGAGCCGGCTGACTCTGTTGAATAACTGGGAGGCTACCTATTTCGATTTCAACGAAGAGAAACTGATTGCCCTGTTCGACGAGGCCAAGAAACTGGGCGTGGATATGTTTTTGTTAGACGACGGTTGGTTTGCCAACAAATATCCCCGCAGCAGCGATCGGCAAGGATTGGGCGATTGGGAAGAGACACACGACAAACTCCCCAACGGTATCGGGAAACTGGTGTCGGAGGCCACCGCCAAAGGGCTGAAATTCGGCATCTGGATAGAACCCGAAATGGTAAACCCCAAAAGCGAACTGTACGAAAAGCACAAAGAGTGGGTTATCCATCTGCCGAACCGGGAAGAGTATTACTTCCGAAACCAACTGGTACTGGATTTGAGTAACCCCGAGGTACAAGACTACGTCTTCGGCGTTGTGGACCGTCTGATGACAAAATACCCCGGAATAGCCTATTTCAAGTGGGATTGCAACAGCCCCATCACCAACATCTATTCGCCTTACCTGAAAGAGAAACAGTCGCACCTGTACATCGAATATGTACGCGGGCTGTACAACGTTCTGAAACGGGTTCAAGAAAAATATCCCGACGTACCGATGATGCTCTGTTCGGGTGGCGGCGGGAGAAGCGACTACGAAGCATTAAAGTATTTTACCGAATTCTGGCCGAGCGACAATACCGACCCGGTAGAACGCATATTCATTCAATGGGGCTATTCCCACCTATTCCCGGCTAAAAGCATCGCCGCACACGTAACTTCCTGGGGGAAACAACCCCTCAAATTCCGGGTGGATGTTGCCTCCATGTGCAAACTCGGGTTCGACATCCGGGTCAGCGAAATGAAAGAAACGGAGCTGGCGTTCTGCCAACAGGCTGTCAAAAACTTTAAACGGTTGGAAGAGGTGATACTCAATGGAGACTTGTATCGCCTCGTATCGCCGTACGAGGGTAACCATGCTGCACTCATGTACGCCAATAAAGACCGGGAAAAAGCCCTCTTGTTTACGTTTGATATCCATCCCCGTTACGGAGAACAAACCTATCCCGTTCGTCTGGAAGGTCTCGATCCGGACAAACAATATAAAATAGAAGAGATAAACTTGATGCCCGGGAACAAATCCTCGGTAAGCGCGAACGGAAAGACATTCTCCGGAGACTACCTGATGAAGGTGGGAATACCGCTATTCTCTGCTACCGAAAACACCAGCCACGTATTGGAAATTACGGCACAGTAGAACTTTTTGTCCCTAAATTGGTTTTATTATGAGAAACAGCTTTTTCGATTTCCGTATAAAAACAGGGAGTCCCAAAAGACGAAGATATTAAAATATTGCTAACTTTGTAGAAGATAGGATGCGATTGGTAAGGTTTATTCGGACTAGTTCGATTCTTTGCTCTCGCTTTCTCTATATGTATAAAAAGAACCCTTAAAACTCAATTCGTTATGAAAGGTCTTAATGTTTTATTCGCCTTCTTAGGCGGAGCTGCCGTAGGAGCAGCATTGGGCGTATTGTTCGCACCTGAAAAAGGGGTAGATACCCGTCGTCGTATTACCCAACTTTTACGGGAAAAAGGTATCAAACTCAACGCCGGAGAGATGGAAGAGCTGGTGGACCAAATCACCACAGAATTAGCCCCTGACCAAAAAACGGTTTAATACCCGATAAAAGGTAATACCGGAAATAATTTTTTCGGTACAACATTTTCACAACCATATTTACAACATGATCGGGTTGTAAATATGGTTGTCAACCAAATTAATAGCCCTACGCGTTATGCAAGATCCCAACAACACGACGAATCCCTACAAAGAGCTCTTTTCGGAAACGAAAAAATATGTAGAGTTACAAAAAAAGCTGTTTAAACTCGAAAGTGTCGAGAAAGCCGGGATTCTTTTCTCCGCCCTGATTTTTTTGATACTGGCGATCGTTCTTTGTGCCGGATTGGGATTCTACCTGATGTTTACCATCGCCTACCTGCTCGAACCGGCAATAGGACTCATGTGGAGTTTCTTGCTTATAAGCGGATTTTACCTGTTGTTGATCTTTATCCTGTTTATTTTCAGGAAAGCACTGATTATCAATCCGATCATCCGATTCTTGTCAAAACTATTTTTAAACGAAAACGACATTTCCTAACATGACCATGAAAACAATCCCCCCCAAAAAAGAGATTATCCTGTCGTTAGAAGAGATCGCTTTACAAAAAGATCTGGTAAAAAAGGAAATAGCCGACCAAAAGAAGAGGGTATCAGCAGCGGCCCAACGCGTTGCCGCACCTTTTATCCAGAAAAGCGAGCGTATCGGATTTTTTTCCCGTACGTTGGGAACGAGTATTACCATCATGCAGGGTGTTTTCTTCGGAATAAAAATGTTGCGAAAAATCCGGATGTTTTTGAAATAATAAGACCGATACCCTAAAACAACTCGATTACAATCCTAATTCCACCTGAAAACGGACCTCCCAACGATTATACTCTTTCATAACATTGGTACGATAATTGTACGAAGCATCGGCTTGAACCTTTAAACTGTGTCCGATCAGGTATTTAGTTACTCCAAAAGTAGATTGATTAAACGTGTCATAACCGGCTAACGGACGGACCTCCCGGTCAGGTAACAAGGTAGAATTACGCAAGGCCAACTCCCAATTGGAGGGCAAGATATAGCTTGTCTGTACATTCACACCCTTTCCGGCATACACAAACTGACCCGTTTCGGTATCGAGAACCGGATCGTTGCAAGCTCGTCCCATCACATCGGTATAAAAAGCAAATCCTCGGTATTTGAGAATAAAATCAAAAAAGTACGACGATAAAGACCGTTTCATCCCTTCGGGCATACGGGCTCCGTTTTGTCCTTGCACGCGCAAAGCCCGGTGATTATAACTGTATGTACCGGCCAACAGCATCTTTACGGTTTGTTCCCGCTCGAAATCGCCCTCAATAATCTCTCCGTAAGATTTGAACCGTCCCAACGGGAACAATTCGATCCGCCCGGTATAAGCCAACCCGCTGTTTTCAGATGTAGCCCAGTTACGCCCCTCTCCCAACGTTACAGAGCCTTTGGCCGAGAGATGAAAATCTCCGATTACCGGTTTATGATATTCTCCAAAAAAACCAAAATCCCGATCCAGATTAAACTCGCTGTTTACAATGGAACGATCCACAAACTGCAAGGCACTGGATGAATTGACACGTGCTCTGTTTGCCTTGATTTTCGTCTGACCAAATCCGATATTCCAGGTAGAAGAGGGTATGTAATATACCATCGCATCGCGTATGATATTGTTGTTTCCATTAGGCAACACCTTCGTATCGTAAGGAGAAAAACCCAACTGTATGGAGTAAGTCAACTTGGGAGAATATATGTATCCGTCAAAACGCAAGCGCAAACGCTTCACCTGGGCCTCTGTTTTCGTTACCTTAAAATCTTCATCCATATAAAGACCTACCATATTCTGCATCCGGAAACGCATGGTCATACCGTAACTTTTATTTTGGGGTTGAAACGTGATACCCCGTCCCACCTCGATATTGGGCATATTGCGTATTTTCTCTACCCACTCGTCCGACAACCCAGTATGTACAGAATCCCATTTCAAAAAGCTCTCGTTTTGGGCAGATGCTCCTACCAGGATACAAGCCCAGAACAACAGTCCGATAAAACTCTTTCTCATCTCTATGCTAAAATTTATCTCTTCTGAAAGGCTACCGGACTTACACAGGCGGATGACCGGTTATTTTACACCATACAAACGCTCGCGCAGGGCTTTCACCTTTTCGTCAATAATGTAATCGTCATAATCCATCATCTTATCGATGATTCCATTCGGTGTCAATTCGATAATCCGGTTACAAACGGTTTGAATGAACTCGTGGTCGTGCGAAGCCAGCAACACATTTCCCTTAAAAACCTTCAAGGTATTGTTGAATGCCTGTATCGACTCCAAATCCAGGTGGTTGGTAGGCGAATCCAACACCATCGTATTGGCATTGCGCAACATCATGCGGGCAATCATACACCGCATCTTCTCGCCTCCGGACAACACACTGGCACTCTTTTGCAACTCTTCTCCGGAAAACAGCATCTTACCCAGAAATCCTTTCAGGTAAAGTTCGCTGGTATCGTCCGAAAACTGAGCCAGCCAATCGACCAGATTCAAATCCGTATTAAAGAACGACGTATTGTCTATGGGTAAATAGGCCGTCGTGATAGTCTGCCCCCACTCGAATGTCCCTTCGTCGGCTTTTTCGCAACCGCAAATAATATCGAACAAGGCAGACATCGCACGCGGATCCCGCGACAGAAACACGATTTTATCATCTTTCTCAACCGAAAAATTGACATCCTTGAAAAGTAACGTCCCTTCTACCGATTTGGTAAGACCTTTTACTTCCAATATCTTATTCCCCGGCTCGCGCGAAGGGGTAAAAATTATCCCCGGATAACGACGCGATGAGGGTTTTATCTCCTCTATATTCAGCTTTTCCAGCATCTTCTTACGGCTGGTGGTCTGTTTACTTTTGGCAACATTGGCACTGAAACGCTGGATAAACTCCAACAACTCCTTTTTGCGCTCCTCGGCTTTCTTATTCTGCTGTTGCTGCTGGCGCAAAGCCAATTGGCTCGACTCGTACCAGAAACTGTAATTTCCGGCAAAGAGCTCTACCTTTCCATAGTCTATATCGACCGTATGCGTACAGACTGAATCCAGGAAATGGCGATCATGAGAAACAATCAGAACGGTATTTTCAAAATCGGCCAAATAATTTTCAAGCCACATGACCGTCTCCAAGTCCAAATCGTTGGTAGGCTCATCCAACAAAAGATTGTCCGGTTTCCCAAAAAGAGCTTTCGCCAGTAAGACGCGGACCTTCTCTTTCCCACTCAAATCTTTCATCAGCATGTTATGCAAAGACTCCTTGATACCCAATCCGCTCAACAGGTTAGCCGCATCGCTCTCTGCATTCCACCCCTCCAACTCGGCAAACTTCTCTTCCAACTCGGAAACCCGGATACCATCTTCGTCATTGAAATCGGGCTTTGCATACAGGGCATCGCGCTCACGCATAATTTCCCATAAAACGGTATGGCCCATCAAAACGGTATCGAGTACCGTACATTCGTCGAACGCGAAGTGATCTTGGCTTAAAACCGACAACCGTTCACCGGCTCCCAGCGAAACTGTTCCGTGCGAAGGTTCCAACGACCCGCTCAACACACGTAACAAGGTAGACTTTCCGGCTCCATTGGCCCCGATTATACCGTAGCAGTTACCTGCCGTGAATTTCAGATTAACATCCTGAAAAAGAACTCTCTTTCCAAACTGGACAGCTAAATTGTTTACCGTTATCATATCTTTTTTAAATTTGAGGTGCAAAGGTAGTTATTTTGCCACACTCTGCAACACCCTGAAAATCTCATCTTCGGGATGATTTCCTCAAAAAAATACGGACAAACCAATTTTTCGGCAAAGAAACAGAACGAAAATGACACTCGTATTACATTCATATTTCAAACATATTTCATTCTTTATGATTCGTTTTACTGTCCTTTTTTTTGTGTAGACTTTCCGGTTTATTTATCTTTGTATCCTGCTTCTTATATTTAGGATGAATAGCCATGAGTGAAGATATAAAAAAAGCCTGTGAGATCATGGAGCAAGGAGGTATCATCCTGTATCCCACCGATACGGTATGGGGTATCGGATGCGATGCCACAAACCAGGCAGCCGTAAAACGTATTTACGAACTGAAACAACGGACCGATAGCAAAGCCATGCTGGTGCTGGTAGACAAAGAGGTCAAAATAGATTTTTACGTCCGAAATGTTCCGGAAATAGCCTGGCAACTGATTGAGGTAAGCGACAAACCGCTCACCATTATATACCCTGAGGCCCGCAACCTGGCTCCGAACCTGTTGGCTGCCGATGGCAGTGTAGGTATACGCCTTACCCGGGAAAAGTTTTCTAAACAACTGTGTGAAAGATTCCGAAAAGCCATCGTATCGACATCGGCCAATATCAGCGGACAACCCGGAGCGGCCAATTTCAGCCTAATATCGGAAGAGATAAAACAGGGGGTAGACTACATCGTACAGTATCGCCAAGACGATACATCCACCCCTACACCGTCCAGCATTATTAAATTGGATAAAAACGGAACCATCCAAATCATACGCAAATAACATAACTACTATGAAATATCACCTGCACATCTATTGTTTAATGCTGTTTTTAAGTTGTACGCTGTCCAACCTGGCAACCGTGCGACTACCTCATTTCTTCTCTGACAATATGGTATTGCAAAGAGATATGCCCATCCGCATCTGGGGAACAGCCAATAAGGGAGAAAACGTATCGGTAACATTCAACGGAAATACCCGTTCGGACAAGGCAGACAAACAAGGAAACTGGCAAGTAGAGTTTCCGGCAATCCCGGCCGGAGGCCCTTATGAGATGAAAATAGAAGGAAAGAAGAATACAATCCTTTTGAAAAATATCTTATTGGGCGATGTCTGGATATGCAGCGGACAATCGAACATGGAATGGATATTAAAAAATACGACAGATGCGGAGCAGGAAATCAAAAACGCTACCAATCCAAACCTCCGTTTACTCACCGTCCCCAAATGTATCCAAGCCACGGAACAGACAGATATTCCAGAAACTCAATGGGTAGAATGTACTCCCAAGACAGCGCCCTCGTTTTCGGCCGTAGGGTATTATTTCGGGAGATTCTTACAACAGGAACTCGACATTCCCATCGGGCTTATACACTCCTCGTGGGGAGGAACCAACATACAATCATGGACAAGCTGGGAAGGGGCTACTCAAACCAACCAATACGCCCCCTACAAGGGAATGGATATTTTTCAGGCATCCAAAAAAGCAAACGCCGATATAGCAATGGCCTTATCGGGGCAACTGGATGTGGGCATGAAAAAGAGATGGTATCTTCCAAAAACCTCGACGCAGGATTGGATCGATTACGAAGTACCCAAGGTATGGGATGGAGAGTTGCAGAATATCGACGGAATTGTCTGGTTCAGGTACGACATAGAACTACCCTCTTCCGCTGCTGAAAAAGAGGCTACCCTCTATCTGGGCAGTATAGACGATAAAGACATTACCTTTGTAAACGGCAAACAGGTAGGAGAAACCCAAAGCTGGACCATTAACAGGAAATATTCCTTACCCAAAGGAACTTTACACTCCGGGAAGAATACCATCACCGTACGTGTATGGGACGAAATGGGAGGAGGCGGCATCATCGGTCCGAAAGAAAAAATGTATCTCGACGTAGATGGTCAGAAATTTTCTCTTATCGGCACGTGGAAATATAAAAAATCCTATACATCTGACATGGAAGGATTTAACCCTCCATCTCCCAATATGTTTGCTTCGGTTCTGTACAACGGGATGATTCACCCGCTTGTCGGTTACGGTATAAAAGGGGCCATCTGGTATCAGGGCGAGAATAATGCCGGAGAGGCATACGAATACCGTTCGATGTTTAAAAACATGATTCAAGACTGGCGAAAACAATGGGGATACGAATTCCCGTTCTATTGGGTACAACTGGCCAACTTCATGGCTGTGAAAGATGAACCGGGAGAAAGTACATGGGCAGAACTGCGCGAAGCCCAGAATATGGCACTGGAACTGCCTCAAACAGGACAAGCCGTCATTACCGACATTGGTGAAGCAGACGATATTCACCCCCGAAACAAAAAAGATGTGGGATACCGCCTGGCCCAAAACGCATTCCGTACGACATACGGTAAAAATGTCTTGGGATGGGGACCCGTATACGAATCGATGAAAATAGAGGGAGACAAAATCATTCTCTCTTTCGGAAATACCGGGAAAGGCCTTACTACCTCAGACAAAAACCGATACGGTTACGTAGCAGGGTTTACCATAGCCGGTGAAGACAAGAAATTTGAATGGGCCAAAGCCTATATTGTTGGAAATACCGTGGTCGTGTTCAGCGAAAAGGTGCAACATCCGGTTGCCGTACGTTACGGATGGAGCGACAATCCCTACGACAACAACCTGACAAACAGCGAAGGGCTGCTGGCCTCGCCTTTCCGCACGGACACCTGGAAAGGCATTACACAACCATAATACGCTTTATCTCATTCCCCATGACAAACACATAGAATTATCTTGATAAAATTCTTGGAATGGAAGTAGGAAAAGATTGGTATTTAAGGATGTTGCTTTGGCGGGAACGAAACATCAAAGAAAAGAATTTCATTCTCATCCTCAGTTTCATCGTCGGGATTGGAGCCGCTGTTGCCGCCTTGATCCTGAAAAGCCTGATACATTTTATACAATTCTTATTGACGGAACGGTTCAGTATTGAAGAGGCCAACTACCTTTACCTGGTTTACCCCGTTATCGGGATTTTCCTGTCCGGTCTTTACGTGCGCTACCTGGTAAAAGACAACATCAGCCACGGTGTAACTCGTATCCTGTATGCTATATCACAACGGAAAAGCCGGCTAAAAGCCCACAACATGTACACCTCGATGGTAGCCAGCTCCATCACTATCGGATTCGGCGGATCGGTAGGAGCCGAAGCTCCTATCGTATATACCGGAGCAGCAATCGGGTCGAACGTGGGCGGCTTTTTCCGGATGGATCCCCGTGTACTCATGCTGATGGTAGGATGCGGAGCCGCAGCCGGGATAGCCGGTATCTTCAAAGCACCTATTGCCGGCCTGCTGTTCACACTCGAAGTTCTGATGATAGACCTGACTACCACCTCGGTAATGCCCTTGCTCATCTCTTCGGTTACAGCGGCCACAGTCTCCTACATCTTTACCGGTCCTACCGCCCAGTTCAGCTTTGTTTATACCGATCCGTTCCAGGCCGAACGGATACCATACGTCATCCTGTTGGGTGTTTTTTGCGGATTTATCTCCCTTTATTTCACCCGTACCATGAATATGCTGGAAACTATCTTCGGGAAATTGGGAACTCCCCTGAAAAAGTTCGGATTGGGAGCCGTCATCCTCAGTCTCTCGATATTCTTGCTTCCTCCCCTTTACGGCGAAGGATACGAAGCCATCCACTATATCCTGAACGATGACCCCCAAAGCCTGACCGATGGTAGCTTGTTCTACTTCGCCCGCGACAATTTCTGGGTATTGGCCCTTTTTATGGTACTTATCATTCTGCTGAAAGCCTTCGCTACGGCCTCTACCAATGGAGGCGGAGGTGTAGGAGGAACGTTTGCCCCCAGTTTGTATTTGGGATGTATGGCCGGATTTCTGTTTGCCTTTCTGCTGAATCATTTCAACATACCGATACACTTATCAGAAAAGAATTTCGCCCTGATGGGAATGGCAGGTGTCATGTCCGGTGTCATGCACGCCCCGTTGATGGGCATCTTCCTAACGGCCGAGCTGACAGGAGGATTCGACCTGTTTCTTCCCTTGATGATCGTATCCACCGTATCATTCGGTACCATCAAAATATTCGAACCGTACAGCATCTACGCCATGCGTCTGGCCCGAAGGGGTGAACTGATAACCCACCACAAGGACAAGGCGGTATTGACCTTACTGAAAATGGACAGTGTAATCGAGAAAGATTTTCTCGTGGTAAAACCGGAGATGAGTTTGGGCGACATGGTAAAGGTCATCTCCAAATCACACCGAAACATCTTCCCGGTAGTAAACAACGACGGCATCTTATTGGGCCTCGTACTACTGGACGACATACGCAATATCATGTTCCGACCGAACCTTTACAACCGGATGTTCGTTCGTAAGTTTATGATCATGCCACCGGCCAAAATAGAGGTGGGCCAATCCATGGAGGCTGTTATGAAAATCTTTGACGAAACCAACGCATGGAACCTTCCCGTAGTAGAGAACGGCGTCTATGTTGGATTCGTCTCCAAATCAAAAATATTCAATTCGTACAGACGTGTACTGGTACACTTCTCGGAAGATTAAAAGAACGAACAAATATGACCGATAAAAAATCATTACGCATCGTATATATGGGCACGCCCGATTTCGCGGTCGAAAGCCTCAAAGCCCTGGTAGAGGGCGGATATAACGTAGTAGGGGTAATTACCATGCCCGATAAACCCTCCGGACGAGGATACAAAATACAATACTCTCCGGTAAAAGAGTACGCGTTGTCTCAACACCTGCCCCTGCTGCAACCAGAAAAACTCAAAGACGAAACCTTTTTGGAGGCATTGCGAAAATGGCGTGCAGACTTGCAAATCGTAGTAGCATTCCGGATGCTGCCCGAGGTAGTCTGGAATATGCCCCGATTGGGCACATTCAACCTGCATGCCTCCCTCCTGCCCCAATATCGCGGAGCTGCTCCGATTAACTGGGCGGTTATAAACGGAGAGAAACAAACAGGCATCACCACATTTTTCCTTTCGCACGAAATCGATACCGGACGCATCATCCAGCAAGAGAGTATCGACATTGCCGAAACGGACAACGTAGGTACCGTACACGACAAATTAATGATACGGGGAGCCCGGTTGGTTACCGACACCGTAGATAAAATCTTAAACGGAACGGTACAAACCCGCGACCAGTCTGAATTTTTAACGGCCGATACCGTACTGAAACCCGCCCCGAAGATATTTAAAGAGACGTGTCGTATTCAGTGGGATCAGCCCGTTGAAACGATATACAATTTTATCCGCGGATTATCCCCCTATCCCGCCGCTTGGAGCGAACTGGAAGATACGAACGGGAACAGGGTTTCCATAAAAATCTTTGAAACGGAAAAAGTAGCCGAGCAACCCAACCTCCCATGCGGGACAATCCGAACAGACGGAAAAAGATTCATCGATGTTGCCGCAAACGACGGATACATCCGGATACTGGCGTTACAACTTTCGGGGAAAAAGAGAATGTCTGCCAAAGATTTTCTGTGTGGGAACTCGCTGCAAAAAGGCGAAAAGTTCGTTTTATGAAACAACCGGCTTCATACAAACGAATTGTATATATCTCAATCGGTTCCATCTCTTTTATATTGGGATTTTTGGGGATGTTTCTCCCCCTTCTGCCCACAACGCCATTTTGGCTGCTGAC
>DVNA01000130.1 GCA_018714665.1 Candidatus Gallibacteroides avistercoris
TACGGCCATCGAAAAAGACGACCTGTTACTGATCGTTCTGTCCGAACAGGACGAAGCTGCCATGTCGGCATTTATCGGGAAAACTGTCGAGATGGACTGGGAAGCCATCCCCGCTCCGATCGTCTCACGACGCATCGTCATCACCAAACCCGAACTGAACGGGCGCACATTGGGTTCTCTGCGATTGCCTTTCGGATACCGGCTGAACGCTACACGCCTGAACCGTGCCGGGGTGGATTTGGTGGCCAACCCCAACCTGACCCTGCAAATGGGAGACCGACTGACCGTTGTCGGGAAAAAGGAGGATATCAACCGATTGGCCGAGAAACTGGGGAACTCCATGAAACGGTTGAATGAACCCAACATGATAACCATCTTCGTGGGGATTCTGTTAGGGATTATTCTGGGAAGCATCCCGTTGGCAATTCCGGGAATGTCGTCATCGATGAAACTCGGGCTAGCCGGAGGACCGTTGGTTGTAGCCATTTTAATAGGACGATTCGGATATAAATTCAAACTCATCACCTACACCTCCACCAGTGCCAGCCTGTTGTTGCGCGAATTGGGCATTTGCCTGTTCCTGGCCAGCGTCGGACTCAATGCCGGAGGCAATTTTGTCAATACGGTCATTAGCGGGGACGGCCTGCTATGGGTATTCTGGGGTGTCCTGATAACCGTTATCCCCTTGCTGGTTGTAGGTATCATCGGTCGCTGGCGCTTTAACCTGAACTATTTTACCCTGATGGGACTCATTGCCGGTAGCAATACCGACCCACCCGCCTTAGCCTATGCCAACAAGATTGCCGGAAACGATGCTCCCGCGGTAGCCTATTCTACGGTATATCCGCTAACCATGTTTTTGCGCATATTGACAGCCCAACTGCTGATCCTGGCCTTTGCATAAGACATATCTTCAAAGATAATCCGGCTCAAAAAAACTTTCCAGAACCGGCCAAAACCGTTATCAAAGAACAGGAATACAGCATAATGTTAAAATTTATTACATAAAAAAGATTTATCCTCAAAAACGGCGGTTCGGACGACAAAAGGGCTCCGTTCTTATATTATAATTGCACATCGGAATGCGGGTAAATACCTTTGTTTCAAAGAAAATAGAAAAACCGTATTCCTATGAAACAATACAAAATCTTACCTCTCTGTTTGTTTCTGGCCGCAACCGGAACCATGCAGGCACAAGAAAAACCGGCACAATGGGACTATCAATCGTGCATCCGGTACGCTCTGGAACAAAACATCCAGATCAAAAAGAGCAAGGTATTGCTGGACGAAAGCCAAGTCAATACAAAAACAGCCAAAGCTGCTCTGTTCCCCAGTCTTTCATTTTCCACCTCCCACAACATTGTCAATCGCCCGTACGACCAAAGTGGCAGTAATCTGGTAAACGTGGGCGGTAGCGGCAACTATGCCACCAGTGGCGGTAGCAGCAAAACCAACTATACCGGCAGTTACGGATTAAATGCACAATGGACCGTATATAACGGTGGGAAAAGGTTGAAAACTATCGAACAGCAAGAGTTGAACGGCCAAATTGCCGAACTCAACATCGATGAAACAGCAAACACCATCGAAGAGTCCATCACTCAAACTTTCATGCAAATACTCTATGCCAACGAGTCGGTTAAAATAAACGAGAACACTTTGGCTGTATCGGCAGCACAACGAGACAGAGCCAAAGAGATGCTGGAAGTTGGTAGCATAGCCAAAAGCGACTACGCACAACTCGAAGCTCAATACAGCTCCGATAAATACCAACTGGTAACCTCGCAGGCTTCGCTGAAAAATTATAAACTGCAACTCAAACAACTGTTGGAACTGGATGGAGAAGAAGAGATGGATATTGTACTCTCGGACATCAGCGACGAAAGTATCCTGGCCGTACTCCCCAGCAAGACAGAAGTGTATGAAACGGCACTGGCCTCTCGCCCCGAAATACAAAGCAGCCTATTGGACATCAAGGCTTCGAACCTGAATGTAAACATTGCCAAGGCCGGATACTATCCCAGCATCAGCCTCAACACCGGCATCGGTACAAACTCGATGAGCGGAACGGACCTCAGTTTCGGATCTCAGCTAAAAAACAGTTGGAGTAACTCGGTCGGCATCAGCCTGTCGCTTCCGATACTAAACAACCGTTCCACCAAAAGTGCCGTAGAACAAGCCCAACTACAAACCTGGACCAGCCAGTTAAATTATTTAGACGCCAAGAAAACGTTGTTCAAAACGATAGAAAGTCTTTGGTTAGACGCCAGCAGCGCACAAGAACAATACATAGCAGCTACCGAAAAGCTGAAAAGTACACAAATCAGTTACGAACTGGCAAACGAACAGTTTAACGTCGGAATGAAAAATACCGTCGAACTGCTGACCGAAAAAAACAACTTTCTCTCGGCGCAACAAGAGGTATTACAAGCCAAATACATGGCATACCTGAATATACAGTTACTCCGATTCTACCAAAACTTACCCATTGAAATAAATTAATACAAAACGATATGAACTATACAAAAAAGACAACCGGCGGCATCTGGGCCATGTTGATTCTGGCACTTTCTTTCCAGGGCTGCTCCTCATCCGAACAACAAAACGAAAACCCTTTCAGAACCAATAAAGTAGTAAAGAGCTCCATTTCCAGCAAGGTGGAAGCCACTGGAACCGTAGAACCCATTACCCAGGTAGAGGTGGGTACACAGGTTTCCGGTATCGTGGACAAATTGTATGCCGACTACAACAGCGTGGTCAAGAAAGGGGAACTGATTGCCGAACTCGACAAAGTAAACCTGCTGAACGAACTGGCAGCCAGAAAAAGCGACTTGGCAACGGCCAAAACCGAATATGAATATCAACTCAAAAATTATACCCGCAACAAAACGTTGCACGAAAAACAGTTGATTAGCGACTACGATTACGAAACCGCCTACTACAACTATGAAAAAGCCAAAAACAGTTATGAAGTAAGCAAGAACGAACTGGCCAAGGCTGAAACGAATTTAGGCTATGCCACCATCTATTCGCCCATCGACGGCATTGTACTCTCTCGTGCCGTAGAGGAAGGACAGACGGTAGCCGCCAGCTTTGAAACCCCGACCCTCTTCACCATCGCCAGCGATTTGACCCAAATGCAGGTTGTGGCCGACGTGGATGAAGCCGACATAGGCGGCGTAAAAGAGGGACAGCGCGTTACCTTTACCGTTGATGCGTATCCCAACGACACCTTTGAAGGAGAAGTTACTCAGGTACGTCAGGAGGCAACCACCACCAACAACGTGGTAACATATGAAGTGGTTATCAACGCTCCGAACCCCGACCTGAAACTGAAATCGGGTTTGACGGCAACCGTATCCATCTACACGATTGAAAAAGAGAATGTCTTGAATATCCCGGCCGGAGCTCTTACATTTGTCCCGTCTTCGGAAAAGGGCAAACCTGTACAAACGAATAATTCGACCAACAACAAAAGCGTCTATGTTCTTCAAAACGGACAACCCGTGCAAAAAAATATCGTGGTAGGCGTATCGACCGGTACCGTGGTTGAGGTATGTGAAGGATTAAACGAAGGAGACGAGGTAATAACCGGACAAAACCTCGTAGGAGGTAAGAATGACATGATGGATTCTGCTCAAGGTGCCCCGGAAGGAGAATCAAGCCCGTTTATGCCGCAACGCCCCGGAGGAAACAAAAATAAAAAATAGGATTATGCAAACAAAAAAAGCCATTATAGAACTCCAACACGTAAAACGGGATTTCAAGGTCGGGAGCGAAACCGTACACGCCCTGCGCGACATATCCTTCTCCATCTACCCGGGTGAATTCGTTACCATCATGGGGAAGAGCGGTTCCGGTAAATCGACCCTGCTCAACACGCTGGGATGCCTGGATACCCCTACATCGGGAGAATACCTGTTGGATGGTTTCTCGGTTCGTCAAATGGGGAAAAACGACCGGGCCGTACTCCGGAATAAAAAAATCGGATTCGTATTTCAGTCGTACAACCTGTTGGCCAAAACCACTGCTCTTGAAAACGTAGAGCTACCGCTCATGTACAACCCCTCGGTATCGGCCAAACAACGGAGAGAGAGAGCTGCCAAAGCACTGGAAGATGTAGGGTTGGCCGACCGTATCAACCACAAATCAAACCAGATGTCGGGAGGACAACAACAACGTGTAGCCATTGCCCGCGCCCTGGTAAACGACCCCGTCATCATCCTGGCGGACGAAGCTACCGGAAATCTCGACACGAGAACTTCGTATGAAATTCTGGTTTTATTCCAGGAATTGCACGCCAAAGGGAAAACCATTATCTTCGTGACGCACAACCCGGAACTGATGTCGTTCAGCAGCCGGAACATCGTACTCAAAGACGGACACGTTATTTCTGACACATACAACGAAAAACGCGTCTGGGCAAAAGACATTCTGGCTACCTTACCTAAAAATGACGATTAAACCCTTTTAATCTGAAACGTATGAATCTTACCAATCTGTTCAGAATAGCCCTCAGGGCACTCAATAATAACAAGACCCGCGCATTGCTCACCATGCTGGGGATCATCATCGGGGTGGCCTCGGTCATTACGATGCTGGCCATCGGACAAGGTTCCAAAAAGAGCATACAGCGCCAGATCTCCGAAATGGGATCGAACATGATCATGATACACCCCGCTCGTGAAATGCAAGGTGGTGTACGCCAAAGCGCCGAAAACATGCAAACCCTGAAAGTGGAAGACTTTGAAGCCATACGCAACAAGGCCAAATATGTAACAGCTACATCACCTTCGGTAAACAGCAGCGGACAAGCTATTTTCGGGGCAAACAACTACCCAACATCCATATATGGAATCAATCAGGATTACCTTGAAATCCGGAAATTATCGGTACAAGACGGCAATATCTTTTCAGACCAGGACATCAAGACAGCCGCCAAAGTGTGTCTGGTGGGGAAAACCGTCATAGACAACCTCTTTAAAAACGGCGAAAACCCGATAGGAAAAACCATCCGGTTCGACAAGATACCGTTTACCATCATCGGCGTACTGACCCCAAAAGGGTATAACAGCATGGGGATGGACCAGGACGACATGATTCTGGCCCCCTATACCACCATCCAAAAACGGGTACTGGCCATCACCCACTTACAGGGTATTTATGCTTCGGCCATTTCGGAAGACCAGACCGAGGAGGCCACAGAAGAGATTTCTGAAATATTACGGACCAACCATAAATTAAAAGAGACGGACGACGACGATTTTGAAATCCGCTCGCAACAGGAGCTCAGTACCATGCTCAATTCGACGACCGACTTGATGACCGTACTGCTGGCCTGTATTGCCGGAATCTCCCTGTTGGTAGGAGGAATCGGTATTATGAACATCATGTACGTTTCGGTAACCGAACGTATTCGGGAAATCGGACTGCGGATGTCCATCGGAGCCAAAGGTCGCGACATCCTGGCTCAGTTCCTGATAGAGGCCATCCTCATCAGTATTACCGGAGGGATTATCGGGGTATTGTTCGGATTCGTATCCTCGTATGCCGTAAAGGTCATTGCCGGCTGGCCCATCTACATACAGGTATGGTCGGTTATCCTGTCGTTCGCCGTATGTACTGTTACCGGCGTATTCTTCGGATGGTATCCGGCCAAAAAAGCCGCTAATTTAGATCCGATAGAAGCCATTCGTTACGAATAAAAATCTCTATCTTTGCATGAAAGCGACAGAAATGACAAATAATTTGGAAAACAAAAAAGGTTTTTTGATCTTGATCCATGTCATGGCATGGGGACTTGTTTTCGGGACTCCTTTCTTTTTCGTCGATAAGGATTCCCCGGAGATGATGTGGAAAAAATACCTCGATTTCTGCGTCATTCCCGTTTCATCCATCCTTATTTTCTATGCCAACTACCTGTTCCTGATCAACCGTTTGTTATTCAAGAAAAAAATTGTCAAGTACATTATCATTAACACACTGATGATTGTCGCACTATTAATCTCCATGGAAATTTGGAGAGACTGGGTATCACCCAAACAGGTGATAGAAGCCTACCGCATCGAAAAACGGGTGGACGATGACAACCAGATACGGGAATACCGAATACCCCTTCACCTGGGGAAACCGAATATTTATAAAAAAATATTCTTTACCTCGCGCGATCTATTCCCCCTGGTATTGATTATCGGATTATCGGTAGCCATACGCATGACACAAAACTGGTATCGTCTGGAAGCCGAACGGAGGGAACTGGAAAAGAGTAAAACGGAAGCGGAACTGAAAAATTTAAAAAACCAGTTGAACCCTCACTTTTTGTTCAACACCCTCAACAACATCTATTCGCTCATCGAGTTCAGTCCCCCCAAGGCTCAACAAAGCATACAAGATTTAAGCAAACTTCTACGCTATGTTCTATATGACAACCAACATTTCGTACCGATCTCGAAAGAGCTGGTATTTATCGAAAACTACATTGCTCTGATGAAAATCAGGCTGTCAGATGCCGTGCAGGTGGAGGTAAATATCTCGGACGGAATCAATCCCGATACGAAGATTGCCCCGCTTCTGTTCATCACCTTGATAGAAAACTCTTTCAAGCATGGAATCAGTTACAGCGAACACTCGTTTATCCACATCAACCTGTATGAAGACGAAAACAACCACATTGTTTGCCGGATAGAGAACAGCTATTTCCCCAAAAACGACAAAAGCAAAAGCGGATTCGGCATCGGGTTGGTGAACCTGAGGAAACGGTTGGCCTTGCTTTACCCGGAACGTCATACGCTCACAATTGAAAAGGAGAAAGATACATTCCGGGCAATCCTGATTTTACCCAAACTGTAAAAGACTGCTTTATGATACTGAACTGTTACATCATAGACGACGAACCGCTGGCCCTGGAACTCATGGCAAGTTATGTCAATAAAACCCCTTTTTTGTCGTTACAGGGAAAATCGACCAGTGCTGTCAGTGCCCTCAAAGAGTTACAGACAAAAGAGATCGATATCCTGTTCTTAGACATACAGATGCCCGAGTTGAGCGGAATGGAATTTTCCCGTATCATAGGAGACAAATGCCGTATCATCTTTACCACGGCTTTTGAACAATATGCCCTGGACAGTTACAAAGTCAACGCCCTCGACTACCTGTTAAAACCGATTTCATACGTCGATTTCCTGCAATCGGCCAACAAAGCTCTGAAATGGTTCCAGATGGTACGCATCCCCGAAAAAAGAGCCACGGATGAGAATATCGATTCTATTTTCGTCAAAACAGAATACAAGCTGGTACAGATAGAGTTGAAAAAAATCCTGTATGTGGAAGGGCTGAAAGATTATGTAAAGATATACATCGAAGACGAACCCCATCCCATCCTTTCGCTGATGAGCCTGAAATCGTTGGAAGAGATATTGCCCTCGTCCCAATTTATCCGGGTACATCGCTCGTTCATTGTACAGCTATCTCAGATCAAGGTAATTGAACGAAACCGCATTGTTTTCGGCAAACAATATATCCCTATCTCGGACTCTTACAAAGCCCAATTCTTTGAATACCTGAACCAACGGCAACCCTCCAACAAATAAGGATTTCTTTTCTTCAACAAAGAGGGATTTGCTTTTGTAAATTCCTCTTTGTTTTATTCAGGCCAATCCGTATATTTGTACGTATATAAAACATACGGTCTGTCCTGGCAGATTCTACGCAAATAGCCCAATAATATTTGTAAGCCAAGAAGAGTCAGGCATCCTCAAAAAAACAGCATGAAGAATCTCACCAACTACCATAGCCACAGTACCTTTTGCGACGGAAAAGCTCCAATCGAAGATTTTATACGGCAAGCTGTCAAGATGGGATTTTCCAGTTACGGTGTCTCCTCGCACGCCCCGGTTCCCTTTGCCAACCACTGGTCCATGAAGAAAGAAAACCTGAATATGTATCTGGAAGAGATGAACCGCTTAAAGGAGAGATACTCCTCTCAAATCGAGCTGTACACCGGTCTGGAAATAGACTACCTGCACGAGGACCATCACCCGGCTTCGGCCTTTTTTACACAGTTACTGCTCGATTACCGCATTGGCTCGGTTCATATTTTATACTGCGGAAATACGGAAGTGGACATAGACTGTCCCCCGGAGGAGTTCAAGAGAAACGTTGATACCTATTTCGACGGAGATTTGAAACGCGTGGTAACGGCTTATTTTGACAAGATGATAAAGATGATACAAACCGGTGGTTTCGACATCGTAGGCCACGCCGACAAAATCACCTACAACGCCTCTACCTGCGACTCCGACATCCGGGAGCGCTCCTGGTACTCGGAAAAAATAGACGAATTGTTTGAAACGGTTGCTCACAGCGGGTTGATCATGGAGATCAACACAAAAGCCTACCACCGGCACGGCATATTCTTTCCACATCAGAAATACTTCCACCGAATCAAAGAGTTGCAAATACCCGTTACCGTCAATTCAGACTCCCATCTTCCCGACTATATAAACGACGGTCGCGAGGAGGCCTTACATACTTTAAAACAGCACGGAATCAATACCGTACAAGAGTTTGTACACAAAAAATGGAGGGAAACACCGATACTGATATAACCCGTAACATCGGCGAACAATTATATTGCGGTTTCACTTTCTCCAACTGACATACCCAAAATAGACGTTACCTCATCCAAACAAGATACGACATGAGAAAACTGAACAAATTCAACATCACCTGCATCATCCTGCTATACGGATACTTGTGCTACCTGCTCATTGACGGATACGGAGGATTCACTACCCGGGTAATACTGACCATGATAGCCTCCGGCATCATTATTTTCGTACCGATTTACAAACACCTGAGAAATAAAAAACAATAATCACCTCAGACACAAAAGAAGAATCTTTGTATTTGAACCGGATTGTTTTTTTTATCCTTTTTTTTAAGTACTTTTGTGCCCCGTAAAATACGCAAAATGACGCCACAAAAAATGGATGCTATCTTACCCACCATAAATACGCCGTCCGATTTACGAAAACTGCCGCAATCACTCCTTCCTCAATTATGCCATGAGTTGCGGGAATTTATCATCGACGAACTGTCCCAGAATCCAGGCCATTTTGCTTCCAGTTTGGGGAGTGTAGAGCTAACCGTTGCATTGCACTACGTTTTCGATACTCCCAACGACCGGCTCGTCTGGGACGTGGGACATCAAGCATACAGCCACAAGATATTGACCGGCCGACGTGACAGATTCTGTACCAACCGGAAACTGCACGGCCTGAGCGGATTTCCCCTTCCCTCGGAAAGCCCGTACGATGCCTTCATTGCCGGACACGCATCCAACTCCATATCTGCTGCATTGGGAATGGCAATTGCCTCGAACCTGAAAGAGGAACAGCACCGCAAAGTGGTAGCCATTATCGGCGACGGTGCTATCTCCGGAGGATTGGCGTTTGAAGGATTGAACAACGCCTCCACCCATCCCAACAACTTACTTATCATACTGAACGACAACAATATGTCCATCGACAACAACGTTGGTGGATTGAACGAATATCTGGTGGATATTACCACTTCGAGAAGTTACAACAAGATTCGCTACAACCTTTACCAGGCGATGAAGAAGTTTAACCTCATCGACGAAGGACACCGGGGTACGATTCTGCGGTTCAACAACAGCCTGAAAGCGTTGCTGACCAAACAACAAAACATCTTCGAGGGATTGAATATCCGCTATTTCGGGCCCATGGACGGGCACGACGTAAACGCCCTGATAAAAGTACTTACTGACATCAAGGATATGTCGGGGCCCAAACTGTTGCATATCCACACCGTAAAAGGTAAAGGATACAAACCGGCCGAGGAGGCTGCAACCGAGTGGCACGCTCCGGGAAAATTTGACAAGAAGACCGGAATACGCCTCACCTGCGATGAGACGAATCTCCCCCCCCGTTATCAAGATGTTTTCGGACATACGTTGGTCGAATTAGCCGAAAAAAACGAAAAAATAGTCGGTATAACCCCGGCCATGCCGACGGGTTGTTCCATGACGATGATGATGAAACATTTCCCGGAAAGGGTTTTCGACGTAGGGATAGCCGAAGAACACGCCGTAACCTTTTCAGGAGGGTTGGCCAAAGAGGGGATGTTGCCGTTCTGCAACATCTACTCCACGTTCATGCAACGGGCATTCGATGAAATCATCCACGACGTGGCCATCCAAAAGCTCCACGTGGTCTTTTGCATAGACCGTGCCGGACTGGTGGGAGAAGACGGCGCTACGCACCAGGGCGCCTTTGACCTGGCCTACTTCAACTGCATCCCCAACATGACCATCGCCTCGCCCATGAACGAGCATTACCTGCGCCATTTGATGTACACGGCCGAACAATTCGACGGCCCCATCGCCATCCGATATCCCCGAGGCAGAGGAGTGTTGAAAGATTGGCATTGCGATCCCCAGATTCTCGAAATAGGCAAAGGGCGTATGGTAAGTGAGGGGAACGACATCGCACTGCTCAGCATCGGCCCGATTGGAAACATTGCGCAGAAAGCCGTACAGGAAGCCTGCCAAAAAGGGGTATCGGTGGCCCACTTCGACATGATTTTCTTAAAACCGATAGACGAGGCACTACTACACCAAATAGCCCGTACGTACAAAAAAATCGTAGTACTGGAAGAGGGAACCAAAAAAGGAGGATTAAGCTCTACCGTCGTAGAGTTTATGGCAGACAACGGCTACACCCCCCGCATCAAACGGATGGGGATACCCGATACGTTCATTGAACAGGGTACAGTAAAAGAGCAATATGCCTTGTGCGGGATAGACGAAGCATCCATATTGGAAGCATTGCTTCACTTTGATTGACAAATCCCGAAAAGATTTTATATATTTGCGACCTATTCAGTGTTCAGGCACATAAATACGATAAAATGAAAATTATTATTGTCGGCGCAGGAGAAGTTGGGACCCACCTGGCCAAGATGCTATCGCGCGAAAATCAGGATATCATCTTAATCGATTCCGATGAAAGGAAATTAGAGCCTCTCGATGCAAGCTACAACCTGATGACCATCGCAGGATCGCCTACCTCCATCAAAATCATGAAAGAGGCCGGCATTCACAAATGCGACCTGTTTATCGCCGTAACCCCCCACGAGACAAGCAACATCACCGCTTGTATGCTGGCATCGAACTTGGGAGCCAAACAGACCGTTGCCCGCATAGACAATTACGAATACCTGCAACCCGAGAACAAAGCGTTTTTCCAGAAATTAGGTATCAATGAGCTCATCTACCCCGAGATGCTGGCTGCGCAAGAAATCGTAACTGCCCTAAAACGTACCTGGGTAAGGCATTGGTTTGAATTTTGCAACGGCAAACTGATTTTAATCGGTGTAAAATTACGGGAAAGTTCTTCCATTATCAACTGCAAACTAAGCGAGCTGACCCGTACCGACAACTACTTCCACATCGCCTTGATAAAACGCAAGGACGAAACAATCATCCCTCGCGGTAACGACGTCCTGCAAACAGGAGATATTGTCTATTTTACGACAACTCCCGAATATGTTCAAGATATTCGGCAACTAACCGGGAAAAAAGAGATCGACGTACAGAATGTAATGATTCTGGGCGGAAGCCGTATCACGATACAAACCGCCAAATATGCTCCGGAGAAAATAGGAATCAAAGTGATAGAATCTGACAGTGAAAAGTGCTATAAAATTTCCGAAAAGATGAGCCATGAGGTGAAAATCATCAACGGTGACGGACGTGATATAGACCTGCTCCGGGAAGAAGGTATCGGCGATGTGGACGCATTCGTGGCACTGACAGACAGTTCGGAAACCAACATACTGGCTTGTCTGACAGCCAAAGGTTTCGGTGTCCCCAAAACGGTGGCCGAAGTAGAAAACCTGGCGTACATCTCAACGGCCGAGGGGTTGAACATCGGGACAACCATCAACAAAAAACTGATTGCCGCCAGCCGTATCTACCAACTACTATTGGATACGGACAGCTCCAATACCAAATGCCTCTCGCTGGTAACGGCCGAAGTAATCGAACTGGTAGCCAAAAAAGGTTCTAAAATAACCAGTGCTCCGGTTAAAGAGCTATCACTTCCCAAAGATATCACTATTGGAGGACTTATCCGAGACGGGAAAGGGGTTGTGGTAATGGGAGACACCCAAATACAGCCCGACGATCATGTACTGGTTTTCTGCCTGGATGCGGCCATTCAAAAAATAGGGCGACTATTCAGCTGCTAACAAAACACTATGAAACTGAACATTCGTATATTGCTATACATTCTGGGGCTGTTGCTCTGCTTCGAGTCTCTGTTTCTCCTGATTTCGTTCGGGGTTTCCCTCTTATACCAAGAAAACGACCGCATCCCTCTATTGGTTTCCACCATCATTACCGCCTGTATCGGATTTCTATTGGCTATCTGCTCCCGAAAACATGAAAGGGAGATGGGTAAACGCGAAGTATTCCTGCTGGTATCGTTTTCGTGGATTGTCTTTTCCCTGTTCGGGATGTTGCCGTTCCTGTTAGGGGGATACCTGACCTCGGTTGCAGATGCCTTTTTTGAAACCATGTCGGGATTTACCACTACCGGAGCTACCGTAATCGACCACATAGATGATCTCCCGCACGGCATTTTGTTCTGGCGAAGCATTACCCAATGGCTCGGCGGGATGGGAATCATCGTCTTGACTCTGGCCATTCTTCCCATGCTCAACTCCGGTGAGGGAACTCAGTTATTCAATGCTGAGGCACCGGGAGTACGCCACGACAAAATTACCCCCCGCATCAGTCAAACAGCCAAGCGATTATGGTTCCTATACCTGTCTATGACACTGGTATCCAGTATCGTTCTTTATTTAGGCCCCATGAATCTCTTCGACTCGATATGTCATGCGTTTACCGCTATGGCTACCGGAGGATATTCTACCAAACAGGCCAGTATCGCTTATTGGAACTCACCCTATACGGAATATGTCATTACGCTTATCATGTTCATTGCCGGTATCAACTTCTCCCTGCTATATATGGCTATAACCGGAAATTACAAAAAGCTGTTTAAAGATCAAGAGGTAAAATGGTATGCATGTACGGTATTGATCTTCACACTTATCGTATGTATCGGATTGTTATATACCGGTCAATACCCTCATGTAGAGGAGGCTTTCAGAGTATCGATCTTTCAGGTAGTCAGCTTGCTTACTACGACGGGATTTGCTACGGCCGACTTTATCGTCTGGGGGCCGTTTTTCTGTTTCCTCATGTTCTTAATCATGATTCCGGGAGCTTGTGCAGGTTCTACCAGTGGTGGTATCAAACAGGTACGTATTATCATTGCCATCAAGCACCTAGCTGTTGAGTTTTACAAGCAACTACACCCCCGGGCTGTGGTTCCGGTACGAATCAACAAATATACTTTACCTCCGGAACTGGTAACCAAGGTTTTGTCATTCATCCTCATTTACGTCTTAGTGGCCCTGGGTTGCGCCACCATATTGAGTCTGGAAGGCTTTAACTTTGAAGAATCCATCAGTGTGGCCGTTACCTGCCTCAGCAACGTAGGTCCTGGATTAGGATCGGCTGGACCTTCCGGCACGTTTGCTTACTTGTCGGATATCAGTAAATGGACTCTGTCGTTCGCCATGTTGGTAGGGAGATTGGAGTTGTTTACCGTCCTCATCCTGTTTACTCCCTATTTCTGGAAAAAATAATAGACCGGGGAAGAGAAACGGAGGAATAAGGAATATCACCTTTCGTCTAAAAACATAGCATTTTTTTTATTACTTTTGTCTCGTTTCAATTTTTGAAAAAACACCACCATGACAAAGAAAAAAAACGAAAAAACCGCATACAACTCCAATAAAGAATCTTTTTTCTCGCGGCTGTCCCGTTTCTTGAAAAGCGAACAGACCCATTTTGTAATAGGGCTTTGCTCTGCCCTTTTCGGAGTCTATCTGATGTTGGCATTCATCTCGTTCTTTTTTACGGGTGCTGCTGACCAAAGCCGATTGGAAAACCTCTCTTTCGGAGACCTGAGCAGCGTCAAAAATGAAATTACCAACTGGACAGGTGCTATCGGTGCTTATCTCTCGAGCCTGATTATAAATAAATGGACCGGGATATCCTCTTTCGTGATATGTATTTTTTTCTTTTGTATCGGACTTAAATGGATGAAGATACGTCCGACACTTTCCGTTACGAAAACATTTTTCTATACTTGTGCCTGCCTTATCTGGGGATCTATATTTTTTGGATTTTTCTTTATATCGGGCTACGATGATACGTTCATCTATCTGGGAGGTATGCACGGTTACTACACAACCCTCCTGTTGGAAGCCAATATCGGTTGGTTCGGCACGTTGCTGTTAATCGTCCTGGGATTCCTTCTCTTTATGATACTGGTAAGTAAACGTACCGTACCGTTTTTACAGCAATTTTTCCGGTTCGGTTGGCTACGGTTCAAAAAACATACTCCCGACAATGAACCCGTCCAAGAGAAAATAAGGGGAAATACCCCCCAAGAACCTCAACAACCGATTAAATACGAGCCGCAAGATCCGGGAGTGTGGGTGGACAAACCGCTCATGGTAGAGTACAATGCCTCCACTCCTATTGAAAAAGAGGAAGAAGAAGAGCCCACTCCTTCATCAGAAACAGAAAGTACCTTTAAGGTAATCCAACCCCAAAGCCCGCTGTTTACCCCTCCGACATCCCCGCAAAAAGAAGAAGAGAAAGAGATCGAGATGGAGGTGATCACCCACGAAGAAGAACCATTCGACGGCCAGGAATTGGGAGAGTACGACCCGACGCTGGATTTATCCCACTACAAATACCCGACGTTCGACCTGCTAAACACGTACGACAACCGGAAACGGCCGGTGGACATGGAAGAACAGAACAAAAACAAAAACCGGATTATCGAAACCTTGGAGCACTACGGTATCAAAATCAGTTCGATCATCGCTACGGTGGGCCCCACAATCACGTTGTACGAAATTGTACCTGAACCGGGAATACGCATCTCGAAAATCAAAAACCTGGAAGACGACATAGCCCTGAGCCTGGCGGCATTGGGCATCCGAATCATTGCGCCGATACCGGGCAAAGGAACGATCGGGATCGAGGTTCCCAACAAAGACCCCCAAGTCGTACCGATGCAGTCGATCATCGCCTCGCAAAAATTCCAGGAATGTAAATACGACCTGCCCATTGCCTTAGGAAAGACCATTACCGACGAAATATTCATCACAGATCTGTGTAAAATGCCGCACATTCTGGTGGCCGGGGCCACGGGACAGGGTAAATCGGTAGGGCTGAACGCCATCATCACCTCGCTGCTTTACAAAAAACATCCGTCACAGCTGAAATTCGTACTGGTCGATCCCAAAAAGGTAGAGTTCAACATCTACTCCTCGATAGAGCGGCATTTCTTGGCCAAGCTCCCCGATGCGGAAGAGGCCATTATTACCGACGTTACCAAAGTGGTGCAAACCCTCAACTCCATTACCAAAGAGATGGACAACCGGTACGACCTGTTGAAAAAAGCGCACACCCGTAACATCAAAGAGTACAATGCCAAATTTATCGCCCGCAAGCTGAACCCGAACAACGGGCACCGTTATATGCCCTATATCGTGGTCATCATAGACGAGTTCGGCGACCTGATCATGACGGCCGGTAAAGAGGTAGAACTCCCCATTGCCCGTATCGCCCAACTGGCCCGAGCCGTGGGTATACACATGATTATCGCCACTCAACGTCCCTCGACCAACATCATTACCGGAGTAATCAAAGCCAATTTCCCGGCACGTGTGGCATTCCGCGTATCGTCGATGATTGACTCGCGTACCATTCTCGACTGTCCGGGAGCCAACCAACTGATCGGACGGGGAGATATGCTCTTCTCTCAGGGAAGCGACCTGATACGCGTACAATGTGCGTTTGTCGATACGCCTGAGGTGGAAGAGGTTTGTAACTATATCGGTCAGCAAACGGCTTATCCCACAGCCTATCTGTTACCCGAATATGTCGGTGAAAATGGCGAAAGTGATGGCATCGGAGCAACAGACCTGAAAGAACGAGATCCGATGTTCGAAGAGGCAGCCCGCCTGATCGTGGCCAACCAACAGGGATCGACCTCGTTGATCCAGCGAAAATTCTCCATCGGATACAACCGGGCCGGACGCATCATGGACCAACTCGAAGCCGCCGGTATCGTAGGTCCGTTTGAAGGCAGCAAAGCCCGTCAGGTTCTGGTCATGGATGATATGCACTTAGACGCTATTTTGGAAAATCTAAGATAAACGGCCATGAAAAAACAACTTGTCTGCATCTCTCTTGTCTTGTGCCTGCTCCCGGTTTCTGCGCTCTTCTCGCAAAACGACCCCAAAGCGATGGAAATACTTGATCAGGTCTCCAAACACTACCAGGAAGCCAACGGCATCACGGCCACATTCTCGATTGAAACACAGGCTGAGAACGGAGAAGAATATCACTCGCAAGGAGAACTGAAAATGCAAGAAGACAAATTCTTTCTCTCCACCCCCGAGATATTGACCTGGTTTGACGGAACTACCCAGTGGGCCATGCTGGTAGATGCCGACGAAGTCAATATCACCACCCCTACCGAGGAGGAGCTCAAAGCGGTCAATCCGTACGTCTTGCTGCAATTATATAAAAACGGGTTCGACTGTACCCTCGAAGGACAGGGAAATTCCAGCAACGGAAAAACAAAAAGGGTCGTTCTAATTCCCACCGAGGAGAATGAACTTGAAAAAATCATCCTCGAAATCGATACCGAGAAAAAGTATCCGGTATCTATCGAAATGATCAACAAAAACAGCAGCCGGAACAAGATAACGGTATCATCGTATAAAGAGAAGATGAAACATCCCAAAGAGATATTTGTTTTTAATAAAAACCTGTATCCCCAAACAGAAATAATCGACTTACGCTAATAAAAACTACTATGGCAGAAAAAAGACATGTACGGTGCTTGATTATCGGTTCGGGTCCGGCCGGTTACACCGCCGCCATCTATGCATCCAGAGCAAACCTGAACCCGGTATTGTACGAAGGCATACAACCCGGTGGACAGTTGACCACCACCACCGAGATAGAGAATTTCCCCGGTTATCCACAAGGCATTTCAGGGGTCGAACTGATGGAAGACCTGCGCAAACAGGCCGAACGGTTCGGTACTGAAATCCATTCAGGGATTGCTGTTTCTGTCGATTTTTCAGGGAAACCGCTGCAAGTAACCTTCGACGACAACCAAACCATCGAAGCCGATACGGTCATCATCGCTACCGGAGCCTCGGCCAAATACCTGGGACTGCCCGATGAGGCCAAATATGCCGGTATGGGCGTTTCGGCCTGTGCTACCTGCGACGGATTCTTCTACCGTAAAAAGGTGGTAGCCGTAGTAGGCGGAGGCGATACCGCCTGCGAAGAGGCCGGATACCTCTCCCAACTGGCTTCCAAGGTGTACCTGATTGTCCGGAAAAACTACCTGCGCGCATCCAAAATCATGCAGGAACGTGTAACCCGGACGGCCAACATCGAGATTCTGTTCGAAACCCAAGTAGTGGGGTTATTCGGTGAAAACGGCGTAGAGGGGGCCCATATTGTCCAGCACCAAGGAACTCCCGAGGAGAGCTATTCAGACCTGCCGATAGACGGGCTCTTCCTGGCCATCGGACACAAGCCCAATACAGACATATTCAAGCCCTATCTCTCGCTTGATGAAACCGGCTACATCCAGACAGAAGGGATAACGACTGCAACAAACATTGCAGGGGTGTTTGCAGCCGGCGACGTGGCCGATCCCCATTACCGTCAAGCGATAACCGCTGCGGCAAGCGGCTGTAAGGCGGCCATAGATGCCGAACGTTACTTGGCAGAGAACCGGTTTTAACGGAGTTGTTCGAGACTGATGGTTTCCTCCTCGTTGGGTGAAGGAACACTCATATCCTCCTTTCAAATTGTCCGCATGAAAAAAGGAATTGTATTGGCCTGCTTCTGCCTGATCGCCGCTTGGGGGTATTGCCAAGGGGGAAAGACCCGTATCACATGGGACTATTCTTCCCAAAAATTTGTAAACACAGGCGTTTATGCACGGGTTAAGAAACTCGCAGCGGGAGAGCTCTGTCTGGTGTACAGCCAAGGCCCGACCATCTGGATTCGTAAAAGTACCGACGAAGGCCAAAGCTGGTTGCCCGCTATCAAGGTAAGCGAGGATGAACGCTACAACTATACCAATTCCGAGCTGTTGCAACTGCAAAACGGCTGGTTGCTCTATACATGGAACGCCCGTCCCAGAGAAGAAAACAGACACGAATACCTGATCATGGGAGCCATCTCCAAAGACCAGGGCGAGACGTGGGAAGCGGAACAAACCATCTACCAGGCCGGGAAAAATTTTCACAACGGTTGCTGGGAGCCATTCGCCCTGCAACTGCCCAATGGCGAGATACAACTCTACTTTGCCAACGAGCTACCCTATCCCCAAAGTTACGAGCAGGAGATTACCCTGCTCCGATCGTTCAGCAACGGAACCTTATGGAGCCCTCCGCAGACGGTCTCTTTCAGAAAAGGGAAGAGAGACGGTATGCCCGTGGCCGTTCGCCTTCAAAACGGAGAGATAGCCCTGGCCATTGAAGACAATGGTATAGCCGGGACCTTCAAACCCGTGATTGTCCGTACCGACGACAACTGGAAAGGGGGAACGGTACGGGCCGACACCCCCCAACGGGAACATGCTCTGGCCCGCCCATATCAACTGCCGGACTCCGTATATGCCGGAGCTCCGTATCTGATACAACTGAAAAACGGAGCCACCCTGCTGGCCGTCCAGTCGTCCGAAAGCCGAAACGGCACCACCGAAAAATATGCCAACCTCCGCGTATATGTAGGCGATGAAAATGCCCGAAACTTTTCCTCCCCCACGACTCCCTATCCGACACTTCCACCGCAGGCGCACGCCCTGTGGAACTCCCTGTGCCAGATCAACGACTCTACCGTCATGGCCGTATCCTCGCTGGGCGGATTGGAACAGGAGAACGGTATCTGGACGGTTACCGGAAAAATAACCACATCCGAATAAGATCCATCCTCCATCCCGACAACAAACCACCGAATCGAATTTATCATTACCGGGGACAAAAAATATCATATTTAGTTTTATCTTTGCACTCGTATGAAAAAAGCACTATATGTAGTTATCCTATTGGTTTGCAGCACAACGCTTCTTTTGGGACAAACCAGAAAGAAGACCCACTCTGCCGACCCGTACGCATGGCGCCTTACCCAACCGCTGGGTAACCGCTACCTCGTACCCATGGATACACTGATGCTCAACTTCTACCAGACTGACCTGCCAGCTACCTACTCGGTGGCCAACGGTTTTACAGGTGTATTGGGGGGAGCGATGCATTCAAAGATATTCTTCGACCGGCAACCCATGCGCGAATTTATCTTTGAGCAACCTTATCTTCACTGGATACCGACACCCTCTACCTTCAACTTCTACAATACCCGGATACCGTTTACGCACGTATCCTACCTGACAGGAGGGACAAAAGCTACGGCGCCGGATCACCTGAACATCGTATTCTCGGGCAATGCCAACAAACGGCTGGCTATCGGTGCCGGATTCGACCTGATTTTTGCACGAGGCTACTACGACAACCAAAACACCAAAGACCTGAGCTATCAAATAAACGGCAGTTATATCGGCGAGAAGTATGAGCTGCAATTTTTTCTCAACACATACAACTTTGTAAACAAGGAAAACGGCGGTATCCAAAACGACGACTATATTCTGAAACCGGAAGAGACCGGTGGTAAGAACGGAGTGGATCCTCAAACCATCCCCGTCAACCTGACCGATGCCCACAACCGTACCCGTGGCAAGAACTATTTCGCCACACAACGCTACAACCTCGGCTTTTACAGGGAAAAAGAGAAAACAAACCCCAAAGATACCCTTAGCCAGGGGGAAGAGTTCGTACCGGTATCCAGCATCATACACACCATCGAATACCAAGCCAACCGGCGGCGTTTTATCGCTACCAATCCTACCGCCTCACCGGGCGAGGAGCCGTTCTGGCAATACAACTACTTCGACGACGAGAATACGAACGACACCACCTCATACTGGTCTGTCAAGAACACCGTGGGACTCTCCCTGCGCGAAGGGTTCAACCGCTATGCCAAAGCCGGACTGACAGGATACCTGACCTACGAGGCCCGGCAGTTCAAGACCATGGGCGATACCACCCTGGTATTCGACGACGAAGGGAACAGAGTACCCACCCCTCAACAGAAATACCGGGAGAACTTGTTGTGGGTAGGTGCCCAACTCTCCAAGCAACAAGGGAAAATCTTGACCTACACCGTTGATGGAAAAATCGGGCTCAGCGGACCTGCTGCCGGAGCCATAGACGTAGAAGGGGCCATCAATACCCGCATCCCAATCAAAAAGGATACCATTCAGGTCAGGGCTTACGGCTTCTTTAAGAATACAGAACCGGCCTTTTATTACCGGCACTATTCGTCCAACCATTTCTATTGGAACAACAATTTCGGGAAAGAACGCCGTTTCCGTGTCGGAGGAGAATTTTCAGTACCCCGGTGGAGGACCTCCATCAACGTGGGAGTGGAAAACCTGCAAAACCATGTTTACCTAAATCAAAATGCCCTCCCCCAACAGGAGAGCGACATCATACAGGTCTTTTCGGCCGAGCTGAACCAGAATTTCAAATTCGGCATATTCAACCTCGACAACAAACTGGTATATCAAAAGAGCAGCAAACCCAGTATTATCTCGCTGCCCGATTTCAGTCTGCAAAGCAACATGTACCTGCTGTTCCGCATCGCACGGGTGCTGCACGTACAGTTCGGCGTCGATTGCCAATACTTCACCAGCTATTACAGCGACGCGTACCAACCGGCTACCCTGAGTTTCTACAACCAGCGCGAAATCAAGGTAGGAAACTATCCGCTGATGAACCTGTATGCCAATATGAAACTGAAACAGACTCGGTTCTTTGTGATGCTCTCGCACGTAAACCAAGGCCTGTTCGGCGGAAACAACTATTTCATATTGCCACACTATCCGTTAAACCCCCGCTCTTTCCAGATGGGGGTATCCATAGATTTCTCCAATTAACAGAAACCGTTCCCGGCGATGAACTACCACAAAAGATTGACTCTGTATCTGGCCCTATTGAGCATCGTAATCTTGTGCATGAGCATCATCCGTCTTTCGTTGTGGAAGAAAGACGAACCCAGAGACCTCCCCGACATCGTCCGGGAGGGTATCTTACGCATTGCCATAGATTACAACCCGCAAAGTTACTACATACAAGGCGACTCGGTGGTCGGGTTTGAATACCGGCTGGCCCGGATGATTGGGGAAGAGAGCGGATTAGCGGTGGAGCTCTATCCGGAAATCAACCTGCAAAAGAGCCTGGACGGCCTGAACGAACGGCAGTTCGACATCGTGGCCCGCCCGTTGCCGGTAACCACGCAAAACAAGCAATCGTACAACTTTACCGAACCCATCCGGCTAAACCGACAAGTACTGGTACAAAGGAAAGCCTCGTACAACGGGGGGAAAGAACCCATCCGCAACCAACTTGACCTGGCCCAGAAGAGGTTGCACATCATCCCCGACGAATCGACCCAGTTACGCATCAAAAACCTTTCCCACGAAATTGGCGACACCATATACACCATCGAAGAAGAGCTGTACGGATATGAACAACTCATCATTTTAGTGGCCAAGGGAGAAATAGATTTTGCCGTCTGCAACCAGGACATCGCCCGGCAAATGAGCCAGACATACCCGGAAATAGACATCGAAACGGACATCAGCTTTACCCAGTTCCAATCGTGGGCGGTACGGAAAGAATCAATCGTGCTGCTCGACAGCCTCAACTCGTGGCTGGAACGCATACAACAAAGACCCGATTTCCAAAAGATGCTGAAAGCAGACAAGATAACCCGGTAAATTTTATAGACTAAAAACTACTCCCCCAACGCCCTCCTGTAAGGGTCGTAACCCGAGAAGCTATTTTGTTGAATTGAGATAAAAGAGGGCAGTATAGTACAACCTTATCTTTTGCCCGAATCCATGAATTTGCGATAACGCAAGAGGGCATCGGAGATATCGACCGTCTCTTCCTCCCGGAAAAATGTCGCCGGCTTATGTGGATGCCAGTTCCCGACAATATTCCCGTCGTATAGAATTACAGGATAAAATACCCCGAAGTTGTTGTGAGCCCGATGCCGGAACGCCTCGTCAAGTACATGATGGCGGCTTTTATACCCGAGCAGGTATTCATCATACGAGGGTAACAAGAGCGTCTGACGACGACCGCCTCTCACCCGGCAATCGCGGTGAATAAAATAGGTACAATCCTTATAAGGTTCGGCAACCAGCTCATCGCCCATAGCCTCTATGGCACGACGACACTCGCCGATACCGAGGTTCGTCCACCAAACAAAGTCTTCAAGAGTAGCCGGGGAGTGGCTTCGGAAATATTTCCGGGCAAGCAGCAAGAGGGATTCCTCCCGCGTCATATCCGGCGTATGCGGGATTCGCTCGTCGATCAACGCGTATGTACTCTGCTTCGGGTCAAGCTCTCCGCTGCAAATAATTCCTTCGAGTTCGGCCCGACGCAGATAGATAGACATGGTATGGGCATCGTCGGCAAGGCCTTTTTCGGCCAGACGGGCCAAGAGCTCATCTTTGCGCATGGTCTTTTGCCCCATGAGTACCTGACGAATAAGCTGGTTGGCGTACTCATACTCCTTTTCGTCTATTGTACGCCCACGATACGCCAAATATCCACGGATGGCAGACCGGTTCTTGTCGGCACACAATTTCAACATCCACCGAAGATCTTCTGCCGCCACCAACTGCCACGTGCATCGGAACAGGTGCGTACGTACGATACGCCCGGTATCGTACGCCTTTTGAAAAGCAGACATCAAAGGTTCTTTCATTCTCATACCTACCGCCCAACGTACCATCCGATACTCCTGGGCCTGTAACATCCCCATCCACGAAACCAAATCGTGAACATCGGAGAATTGCGAACCAACCAACTGCTGACTGATAACTCGTATCTGGGGTATATTCATAACCGTGTCTGCCTTTATCCGACAAAAATAGTTGAAATGTAACACATAACTAAATTTTAAACAGCGTATATTATTCTCCATAAATCCCATCGGTATTTGGACGAGTTTCGCTATCTTTGCATACACTGTAAAAAGGTATGAAGATTGAATGAGCCAAGTAATCGAACATCCGGGAACCATCCTAACCATACAAAACGGCGTGGCCCGGATTCAAATCACACAATACGCTGCTTGCAGCGGGTGTCATGCCCGTTCAGTCTGTCTGATATCCGACTGCCGTGAAAAAGTGATCGAAGTGCCTTGCTCGGAAACAAGCTGGCAGGCGGGCGATGCCGTTACCGTTACAGGTTCTGAGCAGATGGGGAACAAAGCGGTACGACTGGCTTTTTTATACCCGTCGATCATCCTGTTCTTCGTACTGTGGTTCGTGCTGCATTATACCGAAAACGAACTTGCAGCCGGCATCGCTGCTTTGGCGGCACTCATTCCGTACTATGCCGCGCTCTATCTTTTCAAGGACAAATTAAAAAAACAGTTGGTTTTCAGCATAAAAGAGCCTTAACCCGACATAACAGAAGATTTATAACACCACATTCATGCTTATTACAGAGAATCTACTTATCATCACCATAGTCTCATTAGGAGGTATCGGACTTGTCAGTGCCGTTATCTTGTATTTGGTATCGCGGCGTTTCAAAGTTTACGAAGACCCGCGCATCAAAATCATCGAAGAGATGCTTCCCCAGGCGAATTGCGGCGGATGCGGACAGGCAGGATGCCACGGATTTGCCGAGAGCTGTGTAAAATCGCCTACCCTGTCGGGACTGTTTTGCCCGGTAGGAGGAGCGGAACTGATGAACAACATTACGTCCGTTTTGGGGAAAGAGGCCGAAAAAAACATCCCCCGGATTGCCGTGGTAAGGTGCAACGGAAGTTGCCGGAACCGATCCCGAACATCGAGATACGACGGAGCCCCCAGTTGCAGCATAGAGGCCGCCTTATACAAAGGCGATACCGATTGTGCGTTCGGATGCCTGGGTCATGGCGATTGCCAGAAAGCCTGTCTGTTCGATGCCATCCGGATAGATCCCGACACGGGAATCCCGGTAGTGGATGAAGAGAAATGTACCGCTTGCGGAGCTTGCGTAAAGGCCTGCCCGCGCGGCATTATCGAATTACGGAAAAAGGGACCCAAATCGCGCCGTATCTATGTAGAGTGCGTCAATCAAGAGAAAGGAGCAACGGCCCGCAAAGCGTGTAAGGCGGCCTGCATAGGTTGTTCGAAATGTGTACAAGTGTGCCCGTTCGAGGCAATCGAGGTACGCAACCACTTGGCCTATATCGACGACAACAAATGCCGCCTCTGCCGCAAATGTACCGAGGTTTGCCCCACGTCGGCCATCCGGTCGGTACATTTCCCGCCCAAAAAAGAACGCGTCGCACCAGCAACGGATACGGTCGAAAAACAAAACCAAAAAGGAAACGAATCACCTATATGCTAAAAACATTCCGCATCGGAGGCATCCATCCTCCCGAAAACAAACGGACAGCCCGACAGCCGATAGAACAGGCTCCCCTGCCCAAACAGGCTGTTATCATGCTGTCGCAACACATCGGCACGCCTGCCCAACCGGTGGTAAAAAAGGGAGACCGGGTAAAGGTTGGCACACTGATTGCCCAAGCCTCCGGGTTTGTCTCGGCCCATATCCATTCGTCGGTTTCGGGCGTTGTCTCCAAGATTGAGAATACGGCAGATATTTCGGGATATACCCGTCCGGCCATTTTTATCGAGGTAGAAGGAGATGAATGGGAAGAAGGAATCATCCGCGACAACTCGATTCAAGATACATCTGCCCTATCTCCGCAAGAGGTAGTCGAACGCATCTACCGGGCCGGCATCGTAGGGTTGGGCGGTGCAACATTCCCTACTCAGGTAAAGTTGTCGGTTCCTCCCGGGAAAAACGCAGAACTGCTCATCATCAACGGCGTGGAATGTGAACCGTACCTGACATCAGACCACCGGCTGATGCTTGAAAAAGGTCCTGAGATTATCTCCGGAATCAAGCTGTTGATGAAAGCCCTCGGTGTAAACAGGGCGGTCATCGGCATCGAAAACAACAAGCAGGATGCCATCGAACACCTCCGCTCGCTAACCGCCGGGAATCCGGAAATAGAGGTGTGCCCCCTGCGCGTAAAGTATCCGCAAGGAGGAGAAAAGCAACTAATCGATGCCATCACCCGCCGGCAAGTTGCCAGCGGTGCACTGCCCATATCCACGGGAGCCGTGGTGCAGAACGTCGGAACGGCATTTGCCGTATATGAGGCCGTACTCAAAAACAAACCGCTCATAGAACGGGTCGTTACGGTAACGGGGAAAAACCTCCAAGAGGGGAAAAACCTGCTCGTACGCATCGGTACCTCCATTCAGGATTTGATTGAAACGGCAGGAGGACTCCCGTCCAATACCGGAAAGGTCATTTCCGGGGGCCCCATGATGGGAAAAGCCGTGGTAGCCCTCCATGCTCCGGTAACCAAAGGTTGTTCGGGAATCCTGCTCATGGACGAACAAGAGGCCTCGCGTAAAAAGATACGTAACTGTATCCGTTGTGCCAAATGTGTACACGCCTGCCCGATGGGACTATCCCCGAACCTGCTGATGCGCGTGAGCGAACTGGCCTTGTGGGAAAAAGCCGAAGCCGAAAAGATCATGGATTGCATCGAATGTGGCTCATGCAGCTATACCTGTCCGGCCAACCGCCCGTTGTTGGACTACATCCGGGCCGGAAAATCGAAGGTCGGGAATATCATCCGCAAGCGAACAACCAAAAAATAAACGACAACCCATTTCGACACAAGACTTTTTATGACAAACAACAACCTGATCATATCGCCATCGCCCCACATACACGGTAACGATACCGTTGAGAAGAATATGTACGGGGTGATTGTGGCGTTGCTCCCCGCCCTGCTGATTTCGTTCTACTATTTCGGTATCGGAGCCATGGCCGTTACCGCCGTATCGGTATTGAGCTGTATCGCGGTAGAATACCTGGTACAACGGTTTCTCCTGAAAGGAGAGAATACCATCACCGACGGATCGGCCATCGTAACCGGACTACTACTGTCGCTCAACCTGCCGTCGAACCTCCCGCTGTGGATTGTCGTTATCGGAGCCGTGGCGGCCATCGGCATCGGAAAGATGCCTTTCGGAGGTCTGGGCAACAACATCTTCAACCCGGCATTGGTAGGCCGGGTGTTCCTGCTCATCTCCTTCCCGGCCCAGATGACCACCTGGGTACCTGCCGGTAGCCCGGGCAATTACCCCGACGGCGAGACGGGTGCAACCCCGTTGACCCTGTTGAAATACGGCCATACGGAAGAGATAGATACCCTGAACCTGTTGCTGGGAAATGTGGGGGGAAGCCTGGGAGAGACCTGCTCCATCGCCCTGCTGTTGGGACTTATCTACCTGTTGTGGAAAAAGATCATCACGTGGCATATCCCCGTATCCATCCTGCTCTCGGCCGGTATATTTGCCTGGCTGATCAACGAGAACCCGTTGTTGCACCTGCTCTCGGGAGGAATGTTGCTGGGGGCCATCTTCATGGCCACAGACTACGTAACCTCCCCCATGAACAAACGGGGGATGCTGATTTACGGCGTATGTATCGGCATACTGACCATGATTATCCGCAAATGGAGCGACTATCCGGAAGGGATGTCTTTTGCCATCCTGATTATGAACGCTTTCACACCGCTGATCAACACCTATGTCAAACCTAAACATTTCGGGGAGGTAAAGAAAAAATGGCTAAACTAAGATCGACATTCCCGAATATGGTAATCGTATTGACTGTTACTGCGGCATTGGCAGGAGCAGCCTTGGGATATACCCACCAATTGACAGAACAGCCCATCCGATTGGCCCAAAAAGCCAAACAGGAGGCCTCCATCCGGAAAGTGGCACCAGCCTTCGACAACGCACCAGCGGAAGAAAAAATTGTACGGACACTCGACGACAACTCTACAATTTACATCTACCCGGCCAAACAAGGAGGCGAATGGGTGGGCGCTGCCGTAGAGAGTTTCTCGAAGAACGGATTCGGCGGCCAGATAGACATCATGGTAGGCTTTGAAAAAGACGGAACCATCCGCGACTATACCGTATTGAAACACGCCGAAACACCGGGATTGGGTTCCAAAATGGAGACGTGGTTCCACCAGGACAAGAACCGGCAATCGGTTATCGGAAAAAATCCTGCCTCCGTCCGCATGAGCGTCAGCAAAGACGGGGGCGACATAGATGCCATTACCGCCGCTACCATCAGTTCGAGAGCCTTTCTGGAAGCTATCCAGAGAGCATACAACGCATACATGAACCAAAACAACGATGCCGTTTCGGGGGCATCGCCCGTGGTGAAAGAGAACCCGGGAGACAAACCACAAAAAGAGGAGGTTCACAACCATGAATAAACTGAAAATCGTATTGAACGGGTTAATCAAAGAGAACCCGACGTTTGTCCTGCTCCTGGGGATGTGCCCTACGCTGGGGACAACCACTTCGGCCATCAACGGTATGGGTATGGGATTGGCTACCACCTTTGTCCTGATCTGTTCCAACGTGGTCATCTCATTAGTCAAGAACCTCATCCCGGACAAAGTACGCATTCCCGCATTCATCGTCATCATCGCCACCTTCGTATCCATCATCGAAATGTGTATGCAGGCTTATGTGCCCGATCTGTACGAAAGTCTGGGACTATTTATTCCTCTGATTGTGGTAAACTGCATCGTACTGGGACGGGCCGAATCTTTCGCTGCCAAAAACAACCCCTTCGACTCGTTGTTGGACGGACTGGGCATGGGGTTGGGTTTTACCTTGGCCCTGACCTTGTTGGGTGCTATCCGCGAATTGCTCGGGACAGGGAAAATATTTAACCTGACCTGTTTCCCGGACTACTACGGTTCGCTGGTATTCGTACTGGCCCCGGGCGGATTTCTGGTACTGGGATTTCTGATTGCCTTGATTAACCGACTAAAAACGAAATAACATGGAATACGTCATTATATTTGTTGCCGCTGTTTTTGTAAACAACATCGTACTGTCCCAATTTTTAGGAATCTGTCCCTTTCTGGGCGTTTCCCAAAAAATAAGCACGGCCATGGGAATGGGTGCGGCAGTAACCTTTGTGATGACCCTATCGACCATTATTACTTTCCTGCTGCAAGAATACTTGCTCACTCCCTACGGCCTGGGATTCATGCAAACTATCGTATTCATTCTGGTAATCGCAGCCCTGGTGCAGATGGTAGAGATCATCCTCAAAAAAGTATCGCCGCCCTTATATCAGGCATTGGGCGTATTCCTGCCCCTGATTACCACCAACTGTACCATCTTGGGGGTAGCCATCATGGTAATCCAGAAAAACTTCGATTTAATGCAATCTACGGTTTTCGCCATATCCACCGCTATCGGCTTTACGTTGGCATTGGTCGTTTTCGCCGGCATCCGCGAACAGTTGGCCTTGACCAAGATTCCCCCAGCAATGCGGGGAATACCCATCGCTTTAATCGTGGCCGGACTGCTGGCCATGGCGTTTATGGGATTCTCGGGAATCGTATGATGCGTGTTTCTATAAACGGGAAGGGGGACGGTTCAATGAAGAGCCGTCCCCCTTCCCGTTAAAACAATTGCTACACTATTTTTTCTTCTCAATCGTCTCCAATGCCTTCAAATCAATCTGCGGCTGTTCTCCTTTGGCCGGACGGGAGAACTTGCTTCTATACGGTGTATTCTCGTTGAAGAAACCGCAATTTTTCAAGAAAAAGCGTCCGGATTCGGTAGTACCTCCGGCATAATCGACACGTACCTGAGCAGCTGCCGTATTATCGTAGGTAAACGTAGCTTCGGTCAACTCTTTCCAGACTCCCTCCCGGGTCAATACCCACTGGTTGCCAAATTCTACCTGACGGGTAATATACCCCTGTGTCGGAATAAAATTTTCGAGGAACGAGTGTGCTCCCCGATACCAGGTATCCGTCTTGGGCCGCAGGAAAGAGGCAATCAAGCGCCAACGATTCTCGTCGGTGGCAAAAAAATAGGAGGTATAAACCGTATTCCCCTTACCGTCAGGACGAACCTGCGTCAAGAATTTATAGGTGTTTCCTGCCTTCCACGGATAAACCAGATAACTCTGGCCACCGGAACCTTCGTTGCCAAACTCCCCGATGTGTACATCTTCGCCCCTGCGCAACATCTTTATCTTCTGGTCTTCGGGTATCTTATCCGGATCCTGGGTATCGAACGGACTCCAAACCGAGAAGAGTACACGGCGTTCGGACTCGGAATTTACCTGTATCCCAAAATATCCTTCGCCAAAACCGTTGGCCATAAAGTAACTGCCGATCACATCGTTTCCTTCGGGGACGGTAAGTTCGTTATAAAAATACTCGACCTCCTCCTGCGGCTGCTGGTAACCGATATGCACGGAGGGTCCCCTGCGGGCCCAATAAAACTCAAAATCGTCCGGGACATAATTCAGCGAGTCGGACGCTGCTTCCCCTCCGATCATCAGATCGGAAATCTCGGCAAAGGTCTCTCCGCCCTTCTTCTCTCCCTGTA
>DVNA01000131.1 GCA_018714665.1 Candidatus Gallibacteroides avistercoris
CCCCCAGTTCCAACAGACGGGGTTTCAATACCTCTTCATAACGTCCGTACTGGGTATCGTAATACCCGAAATGGGTATTGACGCCTATGGAGTTGACAAAGTCGTATGCCCGGGACGATTTTTTACCTATCGGCCCATCCGAGGCCAACAGAAAAGCCGGCCAACAAACCATTCCAAGCAGAATAAAAAGACGATTCATCTTTACTCTTTTTCTTTTACTAACGAAACAGCCATCTCTTTTTCGGCATTCTCGGGTACGGAAAATTCTATTGCACCTCCCTGATGGGTTACAATCCGGCTATCTTCTGCGAGTGTACACGGATCGACAATCCTCAACCGGTAGGTTCCGGCCGGAGCGACCAATTCAACCTGTTTGGCCCCTTGACAATAAAAGGCATATTGTTTTCCGGGCTCTGCTAAAAGATACGATGTTGCACCTTGTTTATCAGTCCGTAAGATGGAGCTAACATCTTCAACAGGGGACATCCGGATGAAATCGAGCGACTCGATAAAACGTTTCATCAACCCGATCTGTTTGCGTAAAGCGGGGCTACCTCCTCCGGGGGTCGGGTTGACCACCACATTCGTTCCATCTTCTTTTCCTACGGTGAAAGAGTAATCCAGGTGATTATACAACGCGCCTCCCGCCAGCATAAAACGCCAGGCCTCGCGGCGATAATATTCATCGTATATACCCTTAAATCCGGTTTCATTCATCCCGACGGGCTTGTTCAGGTGTGCATTCTGGGCAATAGCCACCGGCGGAGTGCAATAGTGGAAATTGAATATCGACCACGCCGGGTGGGGATCGTTTACCACGGCCGTCCCGTTGGCTACATTAACCGAAATCAAATGTTGTTTGGCGGCATTCTGTTCTGCCTCGACAATCACATCGGTAATACGTTTTTGCCACTCTTGCGTTACACCGCCAAAATAGGGCTCATTGCAGATTTCAAAGTAGAGGTTGTCGTAACCGTTTACCTCCGACACGATCTTCCGGACCAAATTTTCCTGAACCTGTAACAGTGCCTGATCGCCGTCGAGGGTATAAACACTGGTACGGGCAATATTGCCGATGCCATTTACGTTGTTCCGGGCGTTCATAGGAGAGATGTTCCATTGCGAATCGTCGTACATGGGACAAAAGAGGTTCAGTTCCAATACAATATCCAGCTCGGAGGCTTTTTGCAGCAGCTGGTGCAACCGTTCAAAATAGGCGGGATTCCACGTGGTCAGGTCAAACTTGCTTTCGTCCTGCGACGAACGTCCCCACGGCGACAAATAGTTCTCGGGCGAAGGGGCCAACGTATTATCCTTGATATTAAAAGCATTTTGCGGTTCGAGGTAGGCCCCCATAAATATACGGGAACTGTTCAATCCAGCCTCGTGCAGGGTTTCCAGGTAACGGTCGAAATCAAAGGCCCGATTAATCAACGCCCCGTAATGTTCGCCGGACGTTACCAATACACACGGCCGATCGCGAAACAGAAAATAACGGGGATTGTCGGGGTGAAGCGAAAAGGCTTTCTGCTCGCTGGTTCCCCGTCGACGAGTGAGAGCCTCAATTATCGGCCAACGCGGCTCGCCGTTCTCCACAATGCCGAACCCGCCTTTGTAATCCCATACGGCACGGGCTATTCCGTAACGGTTAAAGAGCGTATTCATATCGCGAAACCAGCGGTAACGGTCGGCCGCTGGGGCTGTACTCATACAGCCATACTCGCCACAATAGACCTTCAATCCTCTCTTCCGGGCTTCGTCCAACACAACTTTGAAATCGGACGCGATTTTGTCTATATTATAGGTCTGGGTACCCCACCACTGGTACTTTTCGCCCATGGACTGCGGCAATCCGGCAAAATCGGAGGGAGCAATCAGGGCTCCCGGATAATGTACCGGACCCCGGTAATCTTTGTTGTCGGTCCACGATGCCTGGTAATGGGTCAGCAGGAACGGATTGTAGTAATGGAAACTGATGATGATGTTGGGATCGTTCTCTGGCACGCGCAGGTCCTTGACCGTCTCGAAACCTTGCCAACGGTTGGAGCCGATAATCAAGGTGCGTTTGGGTTCCAGCTTGCGAACCACGGCGGCACAACGGTTCACTATTACATTCCACGTCTCGGGATCGTCAGCAACCGGTTCGTTCATCAACTCGTAGGCAACCATGGAATTGGGGTACTTTTTCAACTCCTTGCTAATCTGCCGCCAACACTCATAAAACTGTTCCTGTGCCTTTTCGTCAGTAAACAAAGGCTTTTCCGGACTATTGAAATAGTGCGACCGCAAGATATGCAAATCGACCACCGCGCGCAAGCCGAACTCCTTGCACCATCCCAGAGCATTGTGCAACAGGCGGAAGGCCTCTTTTTCCCGCTTACCCTCTTGGGTAAACATCTGCTCCTCATCGATAGGAATACGCAAGTGATCAAAGCCCAACGAGGCGATAAAAGCAACATCGTCTCTGGTGAAATAGGCAGCACGAGCCTCTCCCCGCGCATCACTCTGTGAGAGCCAATGACTGATATTGACCCCCTTTTCCAATACAAACGCCTCTTTCTCCCTTGCCGACAAAGCAATCCACGGCAAGCAAAAGAGCCCGATTAAGATTTTACCGATTCTGTTCATGGCATTACAGGTGTTTTTTTAATATTTCAAGCATTTGCCGATCCAGCTTATGCCCTTTGTAATCTTCGTATTTCACATCCTTACGGCCGCTGTCCATGATTCCGAACGATCCGGAAAGGTTCCACAACGACCATCCCCAGTTCTGCTCGGCAAAGACCGACAACAAGTCGTCCAGCCAGGCCAGGACGGTTGCGTGCGGTGTATAGTTATGACATCCCATCTCGCCGATATGGACACTTCCTCCGGCCTCTATCCACGGTTTCCAAGGATCGACCGAGACCTCGCGCAGATAGTTCTTGTCGTGTGTTTTGCCATCGAAAACAAGGGGCCAGGTAACCTTCTCGGCCGGATACTCCCGGATGGCCGACCACCCGCCTACCCAGCTGGCCCGTAAATGGGTCAACAAAAAGGGCTGGTAGCCTCGACCGCTCTGGATGATTCCCGGTATATCGGTAATGGTCATCAGCGGTTGGGTCCCCACATCTTTTCCATCGACAAAAATCAGCCTGTCCGGATCGACGTCGCGAATGGCTCCGATCAACCGCCGGGCTACCTTGTCATATTTTTCGGCCTCTATCGAAGGGGCTTCGTTGATCAGGTTGAAACTGACCTCTTTGTTGGAATAATCCTTGTAACGTTCGGCAAACAGCTTCCAATGAAACGCACACGCCTCCAACGGGGCCTCGTCTTCAAACAGGTTGGTGGTAACCGGCTGGTTATCGTCTTTGTTGATACAATACCCCGGTGCCCGGTGAAAATTCAGGTTTATGTGTATGTTATACTGTTTACCCAATTCAACGGCCCGGTCTATCTCTTTGAGCACCTTTTCATCGACCGAATACCAGTCGGTCTCCTTGCTCCAACACCAATACGACAACGGCAACCGGGCAAAATTGAATCCCCACTCGGCCATCATCTCGAAATCTTTTTCGTTGTAAGCAGACTGTCCATAAGGCAGGAATTTATTCAACAGGTTGAATCCTTTCCATTGAGGCAATGCAGACAACCAACCATCACTTTTTTTGCGGAGAGGAGATTCGCTCACTCCGCTCCATACCGGCAACGTGCCCATGCCTGCCACCAAGGGCCAGGCGCTCATGTGTTTTAAAAAATTTCGACGATTCATCGGGTTCTCTCCTCTTTCTTTTTTTATCTTTTTTGACTATCTTTTTCCGGATACCAGCGGTACATCAACACCTTGCCCATATAATCTTCTTCGACAAAGATGATGTACTCTCCATCCGGACGGCGTATGGCATCAATTCCGTAAGCGATGTCCACCCATCCGGTACAATCTATTCCGCCGACGGTTTCATCCGGCAACAAACTGCCGATGTACTCTCCCGTTCGCAGGTCGGTTACAAAAACCTCTCCGCGGCTTTCCCAACCAACTTCAAAAAAATAATCTCCCGCCACGGTAACCGACGAGGAATTAGGTCCTTTCAGCGCGCTCAGTTCCCGAGCTTGACGGTTTCCCGACTGCCAGTTATCGACCACGTAGATTTTCCCACCTTTCAAATCCCGGCAACAGGTATTGACCAACACCAGGCGATCTTCCTCTTCCTGCCACATCAATCGGCCAACACGGTCGATGTCGGTTATTTCATACTTTGAGGTATGGTTGTCGTCGTATATCAGATTGCCGTATTCGTCCAAACCGGCAGGGGCATACCGCTGTACGATATTTTGTCGTGAAACCCAGATGCCGCCTTGGCTATCTACCCAATAGGCCGAACCGTCGGGATAACCAAATTCGGTCGGAGTATATTCGTTTTGCTGGAAATCGCCATCGCCGTTCAAATCGCGCCAGATGTATTGCCGTCCGTCGCGCGGACATTCCGGCAACCAAAAGATGTCAGGCGTCAGGTTATATATCCGGTGGGGTTTCATAATACATCCCGAGGGAGCCGCTACGTCCGAATTTTCATCGAACCGGAAGATGAAGGGCCACTGGCACGTCATACCGTTTATAAACAAAAACCGCTTCCCATATACGCGACGAACGGCTACCGAGGTCAGCCCGTGTTCGTGTCCGGCCTTTACCCACAACAATGCCCGCGGGTCGTTCGGATATTTTTTCTCATCTACGGTAATGCTCCGGATGCTCCACTCCGTACCGGGAGTACGATTCTTGTAATTCATCGCATATCGTTCCTGTACCGTATATACATCTTCGGCATCGGTTGTGTAATCGGGCGAGGCGTTATCTACAAAGATAAAATTCTGTACGGTCCAATCAAAGACCCAGCGTTTTTTCCGGTCGAGTTTAAAACAGCGAATCGAAGAGCCGAGCTCCGAGGTAGAGACAAACAACCGTCCCTGTTCATCCATACCGACACCCGTCAAGGTCCAGAACTTGAACGGATGGTACTCTCCCGGCAAATAGGTCCGAGCCGGATAGGCCGGGGCATTGGTGGATTCCGGGATACGGTAGGGGGCTTTATAGCGGCTTCCGACACCGCCTTTCACACCAAAGCGGTCTATCAACCGCGGAGTGGTACCTGCCACATCATAAATCAAAATCTGTTTGCTGTCGTTATCTGCCACCAACAACTTTCCTTGATAAATGCCGGTTCCCATGGCAATCGCAACAGGTCTACCGCAATCGGGCAAAGTTTTACCGTTTCCGGTTACACGAATGCCGACCCACTCTTTTTGTCCGCTCTTGGGATTCACCACCTGCTGCTTCTCGATGCGAAAATCTCCGGCTACGCTGCTACGGAAATGGATCGATTTGTCGTTTCCGATACACTTCCCCTCTTTGTACACACCATGCGTACGTCCTCCCTCGTCCCAGATACTGGCCGTATAGCAGGTTCCGTCTTTATCGACATACATCGAGTCGATATAATTTTGAATCCATTGGCCTTGGGCAGAGTTGGGATCGCGGTCTCCTTTCCCGTAGGTATTTCCCAACCAGGAGACGCTGTATGTTCCGGGCAATTGTGCATATCCCGCCGAAAAAAAGGCGAATAGGGCAAGTATCGTAAATGCCTGTATATGTGTTTTCATAGCCTCGTATCTGGATCACTTTTTCCCGGGGGCAGGATAACGACAGGATGCGTCGTCGAGCACCAATATCCAATCAGTCATCTCGCCTGGTTCAGGCGGCATAAACTCTTTCGGTTGCCGATCGTTGGTGAACGTCCCTATTTTCTTTGCCTTACCGTTGCGGGGATTGTACCACCACGCCTTTATCTTATCGCCCTTGATAACATCGGTACGCACCGTAAACTTCCGTCCAACGGGGGCATAGACCATCAAATAGGTTCCTTCCGTATCGCGAGTGGCGGAAAAATGGTAACGGCCCTCACCCGGAACGGATGTTTTCACTTTATCGGGAACAATGACAGAGGGGTCCGGTATGCGGGTAAAAAACGGGCGGGACTCTATCAGCCACCGGCCGTACTGCATCTGTTCTGCTCCGGGTTGAGAAATGGCCTCTTTCCATGACATCAAGGGGTTGTTTATCGGATTACGCCCTTTTTCAGGGTCGTACATCTGCCAGACGGAATGATGCCCGTAGGTATGTCCGAATGCTCCGTTGAACAAATCCCAATACATCGCCCGCCGAACGTCGGCCGAGATGGAGTGGCCCATCTCTCCGGGATTGAAACAAACCGGATGGTCTTCATATACCGGTTCGCCATCAATAACGGGTTTTACGGGAGTACGGTTATAGTCGTCCAGCGTACTGCTGTAACGGCGCGAATAGAGTACCTCATGACCATTCTGGCGCATATTGAAATCGAGCCACGGTTCGTTGTGGAACCATTGTGCCGAACCTGCCCAACCAGGGGGATGGAACGTTATCAGATGCCGACCTCCATCGCCTTTTTTCAATCCACGCGCCATGGCCCGGATAATCTCCTTTTTTTCATCATTATCGGGATTACGGTCTCCACCTAAAATCCAGATGACCATGGCATCTTTGTAACGCCGGCCGATAAACTCGCCATAAATCTCGGCATTTTCTTTATTGAACAACGGTTTTTCTCCATTCCAGAAATGGCCCCAGGTGGGTAACATACCGACATACATTCCCAAAGAATTGGCTTTGTTCACGATGTAATCGACATGGTCCCAATAATCGTTATCGGGACCCTCCTGTACGGCCGGACGAGCCGGGTCCAGATCGGTCAAAGGCAAAAAGCCATACGGATTATGGGCGCTATGGCCCTCCAACTCGGACAATGCAACGGACTGAATCACGGTATAACCTTTGCGGGCACGGTCTTCCAGATAGAGATCGGCCTCTTCCCGATCGAGACGGTGAAACATTTCCCAAGCCGTATCGCCTAAATAAAAGAATGGGGTACCGTCGGTATATTGCAAATAACGTCCATTGTCCGACACCTCTATATCCTGTACTTCCCGGGCCTCTACGGCATAGTTGCAAACGAGCAGACAGGACAACACCATAAAACAAAAAGAAAAACGTTTCATAAATGAGTATTTATTTAATGAGTTCAATGCTGTAAATACCAACCGTTTATTTATATACCCGGGGATTCAACAACGTTTCCATAGTCAGTTTCTTTACCTTTTTTTCATTCTCCTCTCCAAATTGGGTTACGTGCAGCTCTTCTCCGTCCCGTACGGTTTGCAACTCTGCATCGGAAAAGATACCTGGCAACCAGGCATGAATAAAACCACCGTCGTGATAACCGTCTGCATGATTCCCGGAGCCGGAATATTCGCCCCGAGTGCGGAACTGTTTAACCATGTGCGAAAGCATCGGACGGTTCATCTCCGTCAAGAGTTTCCACTCGCCGCTGTTCTCGTCGTTATCCTCGGCACGGCAATGTTCGGGACGAGGCAATACATTCCATTCATTCTGGCACTTCTTGCGTATCCACCAATTGTCATCGCCCCAACTCACTACCCTGAAATGTTGGGCTATTAACCGAGAAGCCCATTGGTAGTGCCCGTTATACACTTTGATATCGGTATAATACACGATGCACACTTTTCAGCTATGGAGGGATCGATGCAATAGGCCGAGGCCAAAGTGGCACCCTGACCGCCTATATTGATAATGAGCGGTTTGTCGGGATGTTTTTTATACTGTTCGTTGATGAGTTTAACATATAGGTAGGCTCCCTCCGAGGCTTTTCGTTCTGCCTGTTTCTCGCTCTCGGCCTCCGTTCCTACGGTTACCGGAGGCAACTTGTCGGGATCGATGCCGCTTTGCAACGCATTATCGACCGACTCGTATGCGGTTTTTACCCAACCGGGTTGGCTGAACGTCCAGAAATCGGTCAATACGGGCGTAACAATGAGCCCCACCAGATTCATCCTGCCCAACGAGGCCATGGCGTACATCCACTCATCGTCAAAAACATCGTCATACACATCGTTATCATAGATAACCGGATTTTTTACTTTTTTCCCCTCTTTGACCGTGATCCCGTGTATATACAATCCGGCCGGATAACCCGGACGATCGAATCCCCAATCGCCAATGACCGGATGCGGGTTCTTGCTCCAATCGACGGTTTCCGGATTCCAACGGGCGGCATTTAATGACGCCGGCATTGTGGATGCGACCAGTAATGCAATTACTTTCACTATCTCCCCAACAATTCCAACCATAGTCATTTTTTTAACTGTTTAATCCTATCAAATTGTATTCCGAAGCATAACTCTGGAAAGATTATGTATCTGTTTTATCTTCCGCCGCTTAATCAACGATGCGGCCTGTTCTCCCATCCACTCGAAATCGGTCGTTATGGTGGTAACACCCCCCAACAAGACCTCTTTCAACGGAGTGTCGTCAAAACTCAACAGACCCATATCCCGACCTATCTCGAATTTTTTCTCCCACATGGCCTTGATAACGCCAGCCAAATCCCGGTCAGAAATAGCCATATAACATTTTCCCTTTTCTATTTTTGAGAAATCAAATCCCCGATAGATATGCAACGGTATCTTGAAATCTTCGGAAAAACGTCTCATTCCGGCTACCAACGAATCCGGTATAAACTGAAACTGCCCATTATAAACAACATCCAGCGATTCGTATGTACGTAATTTATCGAGCAACGACCTTAAACCAACATACACATCTTCTGCAAAATCTTGATAAACAGCAGCATATTCTACCCCCAGTCCTTGCGGGAAAGCATCCAACAACAATACCCGCGAAGAGGGCAACAAGCGAATTGCATCCGTTACATCTACATTAAAGTGTGGCATCAAGACAAAATAGCCATACTCCGAACGATTGTTCTCAATCAAGGAACGAAACAATTTTTCGTTGTAGTAATGAAACGCAATATCTATTTCGTAGTTCCTGCCCAAATGCTGTACCAACGACCGGTACAACGTCTCTTTGTATTGGTTCATGGCATCGAAAAGGAGCAATATTTTAAGAACGGTCTTCGTCCTGCGCGAGGCCACATAAAACCCTTTCCCGGGACGGGATACAACAACCCCTCTCTGTTGCAAGGCTCCGTAAGCCGCCAAAACCGTATCCCTGGATACACCAAAATGCTTATTGGCCTGACTCACCGAAGGGAGTTTGGCCCCTACCAAAATTTTCTTCTCACGAATTACATCCAACAAAAACTCTTCCAACTGCTTGCATTTTGGCTCTTTCGATGAATCATCTACTTTAAAATCAAGACAAGAAATCATATCAAAATAATAGAATAATGAACTATCTTACAGATAAATAATATTGATTCGTTATGAATCATTCTGATACAAAGAAAAGAAAAATCTTACATAAAAACAAAAAAATAATATAATTATTTTATTTTTACAGACAGATATTTATCAATCGATCC
>DVNA01000132.1 GCA_018714665.1 Candidatus Gallibacteroides avistercoris
CAGATAAAACACTACCGGAATAGCAGAAATCTGACAAAATACAATATAAACCAGTATGAACTGTATGGCCAATGACAAAAGCAGCCCGCCCTTATCCAGTTTATAAAAAAACAGAGGAAGGGCAAATAAACCCAAAAGCACAGGTAAAAAAGATACCAAATCGTCCATTATCTACCAATAATATGAAATAAAATGATAAAATTAGCTTTTATTTCCGAAAATCATATCCATAATCAAATAATAAATCTAATATTTGCCAATATTTTTTTCTATCCTTTTTATATATTTCATTCCTCTCATAAGGTAACATATTATTTTCATACCAGCCCAACGTTTTACGGATCATATAATTATCGTACGAATTTGAAAAATCTGGTAATCGACCTTTACTCCCAAAAAGTCTTCCAAAGAAATAGGTCCATTTCTTTTCATCTATCCCATGCACATCTGACAAAAAACTTTCTGGAATAATTTCACTTGCAAAGTCGCCAGAAAGTTCCTTTATCATACGTCTATCCCTATTCAAAGGAGATTTATAGAAATATCGATATGTATCAATCGCATACGGAATCTGACCTAAACCATCTACCCAATAAGGTAACCCTCCTATTTCTGCCAATATATATCCTTTCCCTCCTGTTGGCTGAACTTTCCAATCTCCCGGACCACCTGATCCATAATCAAGCGGATGTCGCCCATTTGCAAATTTATAAATATCATCTCCATCTATATGTAATACACCTGGATTGTTTACAATATCCGGATTAATCGTATCCATCGGAATAAAAGAATCTGCCGAAGGGGCAAACCATTGTAACTCTTTTGCATACAATTCTCTTGTCGTAATATCTTGTGCATCTGGATGCCGGCTGTTACCTAATGAAAATAAATATCTACCCGATCTATCATAAACATTATACCCCGGAATTTGTGTCTCCTGTTTTGGAGTAGCACCCTTTTGCTTTTCTGATAACTTTCGGTTATTATCCATAGCTGTTAAAAGGTATTGTCTTTCTTTTTCCGGAAGCGGAATATTATAAAAATCTTTCCAGGATTGTTGTACAATACTTTCCAAGTCATCCCATTTTTGGTCAGGGTCTGGATAAACTTTCTGGTTCTGTGTTAAATAAACCGGTTGTAACCCTTTAAATCTACGTATATCAAAATTATCGACAGATCGACACACCGGAGAACCGTCAATTCCTCTGGTTAATACGGTATCAAAATCCCCAATCTCTTCTTTTTCTCTAATCATAGTTTTCTCGTCTTTATTAAATTAAACTCATAATAACCATCACTTTATTGTACTAATTTTATTCACGAACATAATAAATGCCAAGCCACGTTTCATGTTATAAAAACATCAAGAAAAGAGAGAAAAATAACAAGTACCTTTTTACAAAAATCGTATATTTGTAAAAGAAACAAAAAACACATACCATGAATTGTACGCGTATCCTCCAAATCCTCATGCCGTTATTTTTTATAGGACTCGATACTTCCCTGCAAGCCCAGGGACAATCGTGGCAACTGGTCTGGTCGGACGAATTCGATTACGAAGGAGAACCCGATCCCCGCAAATGGAACTACGACACCTCGGGTAATGCCAACGGCTGGGGAAACCGCGAAGCCCAATGGTACACCCATTCCGAGAAAAAGAACGCCTGGGTAAGCAACGGCACCCTAAAAATCGTAGCCCGCAAAGAGCCCTGTAACGGAAAACAATACACCTCTGCCCGTTTAACCACCAAAGGCAAAGGCGACTGGTTATACGGGCGTTTTGAAATACGGGCCAAACTCCCCACCGGCGTCGGCACCTGGCCTGCCATTTGGATGTTGCCCACCGACTGGGAATACGGCGGCTGGCCCGCCAGCGGCGAGATAGACATCATGGAGAACGTCGGTTACGACCCCGACACCATCGTAGCCTCCGCCCATACCCAGAAATACAACCACGCCATCGGCACACAAAAAAGCGCCCGCATCGCCTGCAACGACAATTACGAGCAATTCCACGTCTATGCCCTCGAATGGGACGAAAACGAATACCGCGTATATATCGACCAACAACATTACTTCACCTTCCGCAACGAAGGCACGGGCCCCGAGGCATGGCCATACGACAAACGCTTCCACCTGCTGCTCAACCTGGCCATCGGCGGCAACTGGGGCGGGCAAAAGGGTATCGACGACAACCTCTTTCCCCACACCTTCGAGATAGACTACGTACGAGTTTACCAACACAAACAATAGATACCTCCATGAAAAACACGTTTCGCACGATACTGCTCTGCACCTTCCTCGCTATTGCACACGCCTGTCGGCCCGGAACAGAAGCCGAGCTGTATGTAACCACAGCCGACCAGTCCATGATTTTCCAACAGTTCACCCCGGCAAGCGGACAAGCAACCAACGACAACCCGATTATTCAGCTCAACCCCCGGGAGCGTTACCAAACGATGGACGGATTCGGAGCTGCCATGACCGGATCAAGTTGTTACAACCTGTTACGAATGACACCTGAGAACCGGGCCAAACTGCTGCAAGAGACCTTCCATCCCGAAACCGGCATGGGATACAGCTACATCCGTATCTCCATCGGGTGTTCCGACTTCTCGTTAGATGAATATACCTGCTGCGACCAGGAAGGCATCGAAAACTTCGTCATACACGATTACGACAAGCGCGACCTCTTACCCATCCTCAAAGAGATTCTCGCCATCAATCCGGAGATAAAGATTCTTGCCACGCCCTGGACCTGCCCGACATGGATGAAAGTAAACAACCTGCAAGATCGCCAACCCTTCAAATCGTGGACAAGCGGGCAACTCAACCCCGCTTACTACCAAGATTACGCCACCTACTTTGTCAAATACATCCAGGCCATGGAACGAGAAGGCATCCCCATCCACGCCATCACCATACAGAACGAACCCCTGAACAAGGGCAACTCCGCCTCCCTGTTCATGACCTGGCAAGAACAACGCGACTTTATCAAAACCGCCCTCGGCCCCGCATTCAAAAAAGCAGGTCTCAACACCCAGATCATCGCCTACGACCACAACTACGACTACGATGCACACAAGCCCGAGTGTAAAGACCAGATCGGCTATCCGGCCCACCTGTATACCGATGCCGACGCCGCCCGATACATTACCGGAACCGCCTATCACGCCTACGGCGGCGACAAGGAAGAGATGATGCGCCTGCACCAGGCCTATCCCGAAAAAGGGCTTTACTTTACCGAAATCTCCATCGGACTCTGGGGCAACGGCTACACCTTTGCCGACGACCTCATGTGGAATATGCGGGAGGTCTGCATCGGTACCATCAACCGCTTCTGCAAAGCCGTCATCATGTGGAACTTCATGCTCGACGAAAAGCACAGTCCCTACCGGCCCGGAGGCTGTAATATCTGCCTGGGAGCCATCGACATACAGAGCAGCGACTACGCCACCATGACCCGAAACAGCCACTATTACACCATGGGCCATCTCTCCAAGGTCATCAAACCGGGAGCCACCCGCATAGGAGTAACCGACATCGGCATACCCGGCGTCTATTACAGCGCATTCGAGAATCCCGACGGCAGCCTGGCCGTCGTCCTGCAAAACGACACCGAACAAGAACAAACAATCACCCTCCGCGGGAAAAACCGAACACTCACCTACACCCATCCGCCCAAAAGCGTAGCCTCGTACCGGTGGCGCTGAATTGGGCACAGACAAATTTTGCAGTCTAAAAAAAAATGACGAAATTTGTGCATCCTTAGAAAAAAATATTATAACCACTAAATAAAACAGATAGAAATGAAAAAAAGTGCATTGCAAATAGCTCGCGCTACCTATCAGCCCAAATTACCCAAGGCCCTCAAAGGCCCGATGGCCCTCCAAGAAGGAGCCCCCACCCAATCGGTAGCCGATCAAGCAGAAATCCAGAAACTGTTCCCGAACACCTACGGAATGCCCGTACTC
>DVNA01000133.1 GCA_018714665.1 Candidatus Gallibacteroides avistercoris
TTCATCGGACAAGTTACTTCCTTCGGGAAGCGGCTCGATGGATTTTGCAGATTTACAAGAGAGCCAGGATTTTAGAGAGATTATCATCCAAGCGGCGGAGAGAGAATTGCACGAAGAGACCAATATAGACGCCAACAACATACAAAAGACAGAAATCCTCGGTTTTTATCGGGATTTAAACCGAGGGGGGAAACCTGAATTTTGCTGTTTAACTTATCTAAAACCCAATAAACTCGAACTTCGAGAAATTATTACACCCAGCCAATCGGAACAACGGGACGATTTTAAGACCATCAAAATCTTTGATGGGAAAGAGTTTCTCTCCTCGGCATGGGATAATTCCCTGCAAGACTCTCCCAAAGAATACTCCCTGGCACTGTATATGAACTATTTCATGTTGTGCAAATATTTCCATTCTACGATATCTTTATATCAAGAAGAAAATTATCCCCAATAGTATATTATCAAGATTATGACAAAACGACTTTTTATTTCCTTGTTTCTCTTCTGTGCAATATGCTGTCTTCAAGCACAAGAGATTGCAACAGACCCACAAGCCACCCCCGAGACAAAGGCTATGTACCAATACCTGCTCGAAACGCAAAAGAGCGGGCACATCCTGCTGGGGCATCACGACGCCCTGGCTTACGGACACGGTTGGAGAGACACTCCCGGCAAATCGGACGTAAAAGAGATGACCGGAAGCCATCCGGCCGTATGCAGCATGGATTTCGGCAAGATAGAGCACAACGCCGAGAAGAACATCAACGGTATTCCTTTCGACAAGATGCGCGAGCTGATCCGATATGCCTACCAACGTGGGCAAACCATTATGATGTGTTGGCACGTGGACAATCCCAAGACATACGCTCCCGGAAAGCCCTATCCACAAGGAACATCGTGGGACAATTCGGACAATACCGTTGTCCGGGAAATCATTCAGGAGGGCTCTCCGCTGAACACTACATTCAAAACCTGGTTAGACCGGCTGGCCGCTTACATCCTCTCGCTGACCGACGAACAGGGGAAACCCATCCCGTTTATCTTCCGGCCCTGGCACGAACATACCCAATCCTGGAACTGGTGGGGCAGCAAATGCGCCACGGACGAAGAGTTCCGCGCTTTGTGGGAATTTACCCTCCGTTACCTGAGAGACGAGAAAGGAATCCATCAAATGATCTATGCCATCTCTCCGCAAATGGACGAGGTCTATCCCGACACCCAGAAACGCCTCACCTACCGGTGGCCCGGAGACAAGCTGGTGGACTTTATCGGGATGGACTGTTACCACGGTCGGAACAAAAAAGCGTTCGCTTCGAATGTTAAAGCCATAGCAGAGCTCTCGGTACAAAAACAAAAGCCCTGCGGTATCACCGAAACAGGCATCGAGGGGGTAAACTATCCTGCCTATTTCACCGAAGAGGTACAGCCGGCCTTGGAGAACAATCCGGTCTCCCTGATCGTTTTCTGGCGAAACGACAGCCGCTCGAAAACCCACCATTTCCTGCCCTACAAAGGGCATCCGGCAGAAGCGGATTTCGTCCGGTTTACCCAATGGCCCGTCATCCTGCTGGAAAAAGATTTACAGACTGGCGTTTCACAATAGCAACCACCGAGCTGTTAGGGCCTTCTGGACCGATTCAACCCAAACAAATTTGATTTTCGGATGAATTATCGTATATTCGCCAAACATTAACTTTTAAGATTTTATACAATGACGAACAAAGAAAATATTGTAAACCAGTTCGATATCGAAGGGACTGTTGCCGAAATTGCTCCGCTGGGGAACGGGTTGATAAACGACACGTTCAAGGTGATCACCCAGGAAAAGGACGCGCCCGATTATGTACTGCAACGGATAAACCACGCCATATTCAAAGACGTTGACCTGCTTCAACGCAACATACAACGGGTTACCGACCACATCCGTACCAAACTGGCCGCGCGCGGCGAAACGGACATCGAGCGGAAAACCCTGCGCATCATTCCGGCTCGGGACGGGAAACTATACCATTTCGACGGCGAAAACTACTGGCGCATAACCGTACTCATCCCCAGGGTAAAGACCTACGAAGCCGTTACGCCCGAATTTGCATACTACACGGGAAAAGCGTTCGGCGACTTCCAATCCATGCTGGTAGATATCCCGGGCGAACCGCTGGGAGAGACAATTCCCAACTTCCACAACATGGAGACCCGCTTAGAGGCATTTAAGGAAACCGTTGCCCGCGACCCCGAAGGACGGGTGAAGAAAGCCCAATGGCTGATAGACGAGCTGATGAAACGCGCCTACGAAATGTGTAAAGCCGAACGGCTGCACCGCGAAGGGAAACTGCCCAAACGCATCAACCATTGCGATACGAAGGTGAACAATATGCTTTTCGATGAAAACGGGCAGGTATTGTGCGTAATCGACCTCGACACGACCATGCCGGGTTACGTACTGTCAGACTTCGGTGATTTCATCCGGACTGCCGGGAACACCGGGGCCGAAGATGACGAGAATCTGGACAATGTAAACCTGAACATGGAGATTTTCAAATCGTATGCCAAAGGGTATATAGAAAGCGCCCAATCGTTCCTGCTTCCCATCGAGACCGAAAACCTGCCGTTCGGGGCCAAACTGCTCACCTATATGCAAACGGTGCGTTTCCTGACGGACTACCTCGACGGCGACCACTACTACAAGATAAAACATCCCGAACACAACTGGCAACGGTCGCTGGCCCAGTTCAAACTGCTGCAAAGCATTGAAGACCACGAAAACGAAATGTCGGCCTATATAAAAAGTTTGATGACGGCATAAAACCAATCCAGTCATAAAAAAATCCTGCCTAACTTTTTAGGCAGGATTTTTTATGCCCGAAACGAAATTACAACCGTATTATTCGGTGAGACCTCCGGCCAACACCTTTACCCTGTTGTGTTCCCGCAAAAGGCATATACACAATACCATTGTCATTCCGTGAAAGATGCTACAAGCATTTTATACTGAATTATACATGATCAATGAAATAAATATACCTCCTTCAAGAGAACTTGGGAAAAGCCATAGAAAAGTTATTATGAAAGGATATCACGATACACCTGTCTATCTACATCCCGAAATCAATGCGAAAGTTCTGTTACGGGTTGATTCATTAAAAAGAATTGCAATGAACGTTGCCTATTGTTATGGTTTTGCATATTTTTGTGATGAAATAAAAAATATTATTTTTTAATCCGTTCAATAGGGATTATTTCCATCATGTCATGTAAAAGCCGTTAGGCTGTTTGAAGTATTTGTCTTTTCTATACCATAATATAACTTTTTAAGTATCAAAAAAGAATATGCGAACCATCAACTTCGTGTTTAGCTTTGTGCTGATAACCGTTCTATCGGGATGTTCGGGCAATATTGAGCAAGACAAACCCTACACACCTCTATACTTGTATTACAATCAGCTTGAAATAGATAAGAACCTGACCTCCTATTTCCCTTATTTTGTAAACTATCCGACCGATTGGTCAAAGATGGGATTGAAAGGAAGTCCCTCAGACGTGAAATATTTTACAGGTATTCAAGAGTTTGGACAAGAAATCTATTTCTTATATCAGTTCATGAACTCCGGGAAACTGTTATTTTGGGGTATGTCAAATGAAATGCCTTCATTAACGGCATTTTCTTACGACGACCATGGCCGGTTGGAAGGTATTGTCCACAACCCTTTTTTGGAAAGCCAAACCAATGGAAACCAACAATTCAGGTACAGGAACAACCGTCTGGTGAGCCTTACCAACAATGCGGTTGGTGTGGCTGAACACTCTTATAGTTATTATGAAGACGGAACGCTGAAAAAGATTGAACCCATTATAGGCGATGATTACTTGTATACGCAATTCTCAGAAGTAGGGATCATGGAATTCGATACACTCGGACGACTGGTTCGTACGGAAGCTCCCAGAACGAATAATCCCATGATGGAAGACTTAATTAATCCGGAATATGATGTCATTGATCTCCCTTCTGTCTGCACTTATTCTTATACCGACAATCTGTGTACCGAGAAACTGGAAAAAATAGCATTCTTCATCAGGGGGGAACTACAAGATACCATCATCTGCCGGAGTCGTTACATATATAATAGCTATGGGGATATTGAAACATGGGAATACGAAGGCGGATACTATATCCAAGGGGGGAATAACGGGAATCCCATTGGGCAGACAAAATTCACGGTTCATTACAGTTATGAATATGACGGCAACGATAACTGGACAACGCTTCGGATAACTCTGCCCGATAATCTCGACCAATATCATGGTATGCTGAAATTCTATGAATTGCAGACTTCTCACCGTTATATCAGCAATCAGAGGAGTTATTCGCCAACTCCCGGTGAAAAACCCGAGGTAACCTTCCGTCGTGAGATAAATTACTACGAAAAGGCGGCAGAAGAGGTGAGTAAAATGGATAATGTGGAAGAATCGGATGAGGAACCAGAGGAGGAGAGCCTTTCCGTGCAGGGTGGAACTCCCCGATTTACATCCGTACAAGGATACGGGCTGTATGGTAGAGTGCGTGAGGTAACAGAAGGCGGAACAAGCAAACTCCGGTTTGATGAATATGGAAACCTCATATTCCGTACGGACGAATTTGACAATGCGATAGAGTATAACTTTCAATCGCCCACCAAATACCTTCTTGCCACGGGAGAAGGGCCGTTTCATGTCGTTTGCGAGGGAAATCTCCGGAAAGAGATAGATGAAAACGGTATCGAACTAACCATAGAATATGAGTTCGACAACAGCGGAAGGGTTATCCGGCACCGTTATATTGAGAGCAAGGAACCGGTAGAAAAAAGATATATATACGAAGGAGACGAAAAGTTCCCCTCAGAAATGGTCTGTGAATATTCTTTTGAGGATGGTTCCAGTGAGCTTACCAGTAAATATGTTTACACTGATTTTGACCAACACGGTAATTGGACCGAGCGTACAGTCAATAGCTCCTGGAAATACATCAGATATAATCGCGTGGACAACAGTGAGAATATTTCTACCAGGACCGAGCCTGAGACAACAGAAACACGTACAATCTTTTACTTTTAATACCGTACAAATATTTTTACCGATATATACACGTGTACGGTACAGCATCAGCGTTATACCGAGGGCAAATGCCGGGATATATTGGACCGGACGATTCTTTCAAAGGTAGCATCGGTAATATTTACCCCAATCTATAAATAACGATGTCTATCCCTCCCCCCTTTGAAAGAGAACGGGTCTAAAAAATGTATTCAAATTTACCCCAAATCATCATATTATACAAAGGGAATCCCCTACCAATCGATTGAGCGATGATTGATATTTATTCCGTATCCGAAGCGGGAATTGTTCCGACACATTCTCCAAATCGCCTACGGGCCTACGCTTCCAATATCATTGTTCCAGACCGTACAGCCAGGCTATCTCTTCCGCCCAAAGGGCCTCGTCGGGGGTTTCGAGTATCAACGGGATGTTATCGAAGCGGGCATCGTTCATCAACAGGCGGAAAGGTTCTGCGCCCAAAACGCCCTTTCCCAGACTTTCGTGGCGATCGACCCGCGAATTAAGCCCTTTCTTGGCATCGTTCAGGTGCATTCCCCGCAAATACGAGAATCCCACAACCCGATCGAAATCGGCCCAGACCCGATCGAACATCTCTTGGGCCGACAGATCGTAACCGGCGGCAAAGGCATGGCACGTATCCACGCAGACTCCTACCCGGCTCTTATCCTCTACCCGGTCTATAATCTGGGCCAGGTGTTCAAAGGCGAACCCCACGTTCGTTCCCTGTCCGGCGGTATTCTCGATAACGGCCGTTACACCCGCGGTTTTTTCGAGGGCCAGGTTAATCGACTCGGCAATGCGACCCAGGCAATCGTCCAGGGAAATCTCCTTCAAATGGCTGCCGGGATGAAAATTCAACAGCGACAACCCCAACTGCTCACACCGCTGCATCTCATCTAAAAAGGCCTCGCGCGACTTTTGCAAACCCTCCGACTGGGGATGCCCCAGGTTTATCAAATAGCTGTCATGGGGAAGAATCATATCCAACCGGAATCCGAATTCTTCACACCGATGTTTGAACAACTCGATGCTTTGCGGCGAAAGGGACGGAGACTTCCACTGACGCTGGTTCTTGGTAAACAACGCAAAGGTTCTGGCCCCGATGGAACGGGCATTGACCGGAGCATTTTCTACTCCGCCCGAAGCGCTGACGTGCGCACCAATATATTTCATAACGAATCTGTTTTTAGGGTAATCTGAACAAAGTTAATCAAAATCCCCTGCGACAGCAAATATTTGCCTATATTTGCTTTTATTAAAAAGAGAGCTATGGCAATACTAATGACCAAAAGAGTGATCGATTTTATCTACGGCGCCTCGAAGGTAAAAAGAAGATTTCAAGCAGCCCACCCGGATGAAACGGTGCTGGCCTCGGATGCCTGCAAAGGCTTTGTCTCCAACCGGGACAAGGCGGTGAAACAGAGGGCCGACTGGGTTACCGCCCAACGGGCAACTCTTTTGCTGACCGACAAGAGAATCGTCTGCGGCAAATGGGAGATACCGCTCGATAGTGTTGTAGAGGCTCACCTGATTACCTTCTCTTCGCTTTTCAGCAGCGGACAGGTACTGAAAATAGAAACCGCGGAGGGAGATTTTTACCAATTCGGCATGGAGAAAAACCCGGAATGGACACGCCAATCTGCCCTGCCGCTTACCCTCGAAAAGGGCCCCTCCATACACCCGCTCGTCAAAACGCTGTTCTGGGTAATTTTACTCGGATACCTGATATACTCTTTTTTTAATATCAACGGCTGAAAAATGTTAAGCAAAAACAAAATAGGGTTTATACGCTCGCTCGATGCCAAAAAGGCCCGGGAGGCAGAGAACTGTTTCCTGGCCGAAGGCAACAAACTGGTAAACGATACCATCCGCTACTTCGACTGCCGACTGCTGGTAGCCACCGAACAATGGCTGGAACAACATCCCGACATTCAGTCCCGGGAAACCATCACCGCTACCAAAGAGGAGATTCGGAAATGCTCCCTGCTGAAAAACCCGCAAGAGGTGATAGCCGTCTATCGGAAACCGGAATACCCCATCGATATAGAGGCGTTAAGAGGTTGTCTGGTATTGGCATTAGATACGGTACAGGACCCCGGCAACCTGGGAACCATCGTACGGATAGCCGACTGGTTCGGCATCCGCGACATCGTTTGCTCGGAAACGTGTGCCGACATCTATAATCCCAAAACGGTACAGGCCACCATGGGAGCGCTGGCACGGGTACGGGTACACTACACCTCGCTGGCCGACTTTCTGAGACAGATACACCCCTTACCCGTTTACGGGACATTTCTGGAAGGGAACGACATCTACCGGGAGGAATTATCGGGTAACGGCGTAATCGTCATGGGCAACGAAGGGAACGGCATCTCGGAGGCGATAAAACCATTCGTGGAGAGAAAACTCTACATACCGAACTACCCGCCCGGCGCTGAAACGTCCGAATCGTTGAACGTGGCAATCGCCACGGCCATAACCTGTGCCGAGTTCAGGCGCCGTACCCGTTAAGGCTAAATACGGTCCAAGACGGTCTTCAACAGCTCCTGTATCGACCCGCGGTATTGTGTATTGACATCGTGTGCCAACCGGTTGGCTATGATGCTGCACACGGTCATGGCTCGGTGTCCCATCAACCGGGCCAGCCCCGCCAGAGCGGAACTCTCCATCTCGTAATTGGTAACCTGCAAACCGTTGTAGCGGAACGAGGCGATCTTGGCGTTCAAATCGGGATCCGCCAGCGGAAGCCGCAACTCACGGCCCTGCGGCCCGTAAAAGCCGTTTGCCGAAATCGTCGCCCCCATCACCATCTCTCCCTGCGAAATCTGCTCGACCAGACCGGCATCGGCATCCACCACATAAGGGGCAGCCCACAACGGCGACCAATTGACATGGCGGCAGAAAGCATCCTCAAAAAGCAAATCGCACACCTCATTGCGGCCGGCATAAAAATTCAGAACACCGTCGAACCCGATGGATTTACGAGCAACAACGGCCGTCCCTACCGGCACATAGGGTTGCAAACCGCCCGAAGTGCCCACCCGCACCATCGTCAACCGGCGGAATTCCTCTTTTTCAGTACGGTGTATCAAATCGATGTTGGCCAAGGCATCGAGCTCGTTCAACACAATGTCGATATTGTCGGTACCGATGCCGTGCGAGAGGGCCGTAATCCGTTTTCCCCGATACCATCCCGTTACGGTATGAAACTCGCGATGGGTTACATCGCACTCTTTCTCGTCGAAAAAGGAGGCAACCATATCCACCCGGGCAGGATCGCCCATCATGATGATTTTATCGGAGAGCTGTTCGGGATGCAGATGCAGATGAAACACGGAACCGTCGTCGTTCAGGATCAACTCCGAATCGGAAAAATACTTTGCCATAACGATATGCTTTAAAGGATTCGTACTGCTACGAAAATACAAATTATTTGCATACAACGAAAACATATCGGTCCAAAAAACAACGCGAAAAAGCGCTTTTCGATATGGCACCGCACCCATATAAAGATAAAATCTTATATTTGCATATAGAAACACTCCGACTTATGAACGAATGGCTCCATCGCAGCATTGAATACGCCAACAAACAAAACTATTTGGACGATCTGTTCAATGTCTATCCCATCATTCCTTCCGGAAAGAGAAAAATAAACCCCTACATCTGGAAAGAGGTGGAACTTGCGTTCAAGGCAAAAAACAATACCGCACTCGTTTCTGCCCTGCTGAAACTCGAACTGTTCCCGATAAAGGACAGTTTCATCGCTTACCTGAAACACGACAAAAAGGCATTGAACCGAAATCCGGAGCTTCTGAAAAGAATCTGCGACCAATTATATGAATTGAGCCTGGATGAAATTTTCGTGAGGTGCTCCGCCCCCAAAGAGACAAACCGGCAAATAGGGCCGATGTTCAAAAAATGGGTAAATTCAGGAGCCTTGGGGTTGACTCCCGTCCCCTTGAACCTGTTTACATACAACACGGAAGATGCTATCCTCCATGCCAGCGACAAAGCCATGAAGGCTTTCGCCCAAACCTATTTAGGTTATAAACGGAAAAAAGGGCTCGATTTTCTGGCCCGTATCAACGGCCGGTACATCATTGGAGAGACCAAGTTTCTGACAGAGACGGGCGGACACCAGAATGCGCAATTTGAGGATGCCATCACTACCCTGACCCTTCCGGGTGTACAGGCCATCCAGATAGCCATTCTCGACGGGGTTCTCTACATCCCCTCAGACAGTAAAATGTACAAAGCAATTACAAACGAGTATCAGGAACACAACATCATGAGTGCCCTCTTACTGAAAGATTTTTTACACGCGCTATGAAGAACCTGATTATTCAAGGGGAAAATATCGGTGGATTGAACTATCTGCTGAACCACGGCTTCAAGGAGGCCATCGATTTGATCTACGTCGATCCACCCTTTGCTACGGGTTCGGACTTTCTCGTCTCCGAAGGACGGACATCTACCGTCAGCAACTCCAAATCGGGAAGAGTGGCCTATACCGACAAAGTAACCGGAAACGCCTTTATAAAAGATATCCGGGAGCGGATGATACTGGCCAAGGAGCTGTTGTCGGCCCGAGGTTCTATATACCTGCACACCGATTACAAAATAGGGCACTACCTGAAAGTGATGATGGACGGGGTTTTCGGTATCGACCATTTCCGCAACGACATCACCCGAATCAAGTGCAACCCCAAAAACTTCAAACGCACCGGATACGGCAACATAAAGGATATGATTCTTTTCTACTCAAAAGGAGACAAGCCCATCTGGCATGAGCCCAAGGAGCCCTATTCGCCAGGAGACATCGAAAGACTGTACCCCAAAACAGACCGTTATGGGAGACGCTATACGACCGTCCCGATCCATGCACCGGGCGAAGCCCTGCATCCCCTCCCCTTCAAAGGGAATTATCCCCCCGCAGGGAGGCACTGGCGGACGGATGTAGCCACCTTGGAACAGTGGGACAACGAAGGGTTGATAGAATGGTCTCCAACGGGTAATCCGCGCAAAATAGTCTATGCCGATGAGAAAGAAGGTAAAAGGATACAAGACATATGGACATTCAAAGACCCCGCCTATCCGGTATATCCGACAGAGAAAAATGCCGACCTGCTGGATTTGATCATCCGTACCTCATCGAACCAGGGCAGCATCGTACTCGATTTCTACTGCGGCAGCGGTACCACGCTGAAAGCCGCCGCTCAAAACGGCCGGAAATGGATCGGCATAGACCAGTCGGAGATAGCAATAGAGGCGACAAAAACGAAAATGGAAAGTTTCCGCCCCTATCGTTTTATCGACCTGAACAAACCGGAAGCATCATCAAACACACCTTAAAATAACACAACAATGAAAAAAATTATTCTTACATTCATCGTCGTGCTGTGTACAGGCCTCGGCATAGAGGCCCAACAGCTGAATGTCGCCACCTACAACCTGCGCAACGCCAACCGGGGCGACTCGACCAACGGAAACGGCTGGGGACAACGCTATCCGGTCATTGCCGACCTGGTACAGTTTCACGATTTCGACATCTTCGGTACACAAGAGTGTAAACACCACCAATTGGAAGATTTGACCCAAGCCATGCCCCAATACGCATATATCGGCATCGGCCGCGACGACGGGAAACAGGCAGGGGAATACTCGGCCATCTTCTACAAGAAAGACAAATTCAAGGTGCTGGACCACGGCGACTTCTGGTTATCGACCGACACAAGCCGTCCGAACAAAGGATGGGACGCCGCCCTGCCCCGCATCTGTACCTGGGGTATCTTCAAAGAAAAGAAGAGCGGCTTTACATTCATGTTCTTCAACCTGCACATGGACCATGTCGGCGTAGAGGCCCGCAAAGAGAGTGCCAAACTCATCTTGGCCAAAATCAAAGAGACCGGCGGGAAACTTCCGGTTATCCTGACCGGCGACTTCAACGTAGATCAGACAAACGAAAGCTACCTGCTGCTCCACGATTCGGGTATCCTGCGCGACTCGTACGAAGCGGCCCAGTTCCGCTATGCCACCAACGGGACATTCAACAGCTTCAACCCCAACCTGAAAACAGATAGCCGCATAGACCACGTATTTATCAGCAAACAGTTTACCGTAAAAAAATATGGTGTGCTGACCGACACCTACCGTTCAGAAGTTTCGGAAAGCCAGAAGGAGATCAAATCGGGTAACTTCCCCAAAGAGGTATCCCTGCACAAATACCAGGCCCGTACTCCGTCGGACCACTTCCCGGTAATGGTTGTACTCACTTACAAAAAATAGCCTTGTAAAAAGTGATTCCTGAACGAGGGCGGCCTAACCATCTGTCGGTTGAGCCGCCCCTTTTTTTTGGAGGGGGGGACAACAACCAGAAAACAGTTCTGCTCTCCCGGTTTTGGCCGGCATTTGTTTCGGACAAAAATAATCCGTACGTTTGTACGGAAATTTATGGACGTATGAAAATAGACAAAGGTCTTATCGCGCTCTCCCCCCTGTTGGTCTTTTTGGGAGTATATCTGATTACCTCCCTGTGTATAAACGACTTCTACAAGATGCCCATATCCGTAGCATTTTTAATCTCGTCTGTTTATGCCGTTGCCATTACCCGGGGAATATCGATAAACAAACGGATAGAAATCTTCTCGGAAGGAGCTTCTGAAAAGAACATTGTCCTGATGATCTGGATCTTCATCCTGGCAGGAGCTTTCGCTCAGGCAGCCAAAACGATGGGTGCCATCGATGCAGCGGTCAACCTGACCCTCTCCATCCTGCCCGGTAATTTACTGTTGGCCGGGATTTTTGTCGCCTCCTGCTTCGTCTCTTTTTCCATCGGCACTTCGGTAGGAACAATCGTTGCCCTGACACCGGTAGCCGTAGGCATTGCCGAACATACCGGTATCGAGATTCCCTTTATCGTGGCTGTCGTTACCGGAGGGGCCTTTTTCGGCGACAACCTCTCATTCATCTCCGACACCACCATCGCCGCCACCCGTACGCAAAGCTGTACCATGCGCGACAAATTCAAGGTCAATTTCCTGATTGTGGTCCCGGCGGCGGCCATCGTATTTTTGATTTACGTCTTTGCCGGGGCCGATATGCCAGTATCGGAAAGCCACGGAGAGATCGAATGGCTGAAAATAGTTCCCTACTTGGCCGTTATCGGATGTGCCATGGCCGGCATCAACGTCGCCACGGTATTGATTATCGGTATCGTATTATGCGCCATAATCGGCCTATACAGCGGGAGTTTCGACTTTTTCGGATGTGTCGGAGCCATGGGAGAAGGTATCTCCGGAATGGGCGAACTGATTATCATTACGCTCATGGCCGGAGGGATGCTCGAAATGATTCGCGTAAACGGAGGTATCGACTGCATCATACGGCTATTGACGCGGAACGTTTCGTCCAAACGGGGCGGAGAACTGAGCATAGCCCTGCTGGTGAGCCTGACAAACTGCTGTACGGCCAACAATACGGTAGCCATCATTACCGTCGGCTCGATTGCCAAAAAAATCGCCGGCAAATACGGCATAGACCCCCGGAAAGCCGCCAGTATTCTCGATACCTTCTCCTGCCTGATACAAGGTATCATCCCCTATGGAGCCCAGATACTGACGGCGTCGGAACTGGCCGGCATATCGCCCCTCTCCATTATTACATACTTGTATTATCCCTTCTTGATGGGAGCTTTCGCACTGTTATCCATCCTGTTGCGGTTCCCCCGGAAATATTCGTAGGAACCCGATCCTAAAAAAACAACACAAAAAAAAATTCGATTTTATTTTGCAAATAAAAACTATTCGTTACATTTGCACCGTGAAATACGAATTACACAAACCGAAGAATGAAAAATTTTAGCTTTGCATATTACTTCTTTTTTTACTTTTACTTTTACGGCAAAAAGTGAGACGGGGTTTTATGTAGTAAAGTTAAAAACAAAGATATTTTAAGCGATTTAAAATCCCGTCCGAAACGACGGGATTTTTTTTATACCTTACGGTTGATATGAAAACGAACGAACGATTTTTCTTTTATTACTTTTTTTACTTTATGCCAATCATAAGGTGGGATGTCGATATGCGTAAAATGAACCGAAAATATTGAAATTATAATCCCACCGTTGTAATGACGAGTGGGATTTTTTTAATACCCCAAAAAATGAAACGAGTAGCTATACAAGGTATTGCGGGATGTTACCACGAGGTAGCCGCACGAAACTATTTTAAAGAAGAGGAGATTGCCATCGAGCCGTGTCCCACCTTCGCCCACATATTCAAGGCCATGAGTAAAGACGACACTCTGCTGGGAGTAATGGCCATCGAAAACACCATAGCGGGTAGCCTGCTGCAAAATCACGAACTGTTACGCAAAAGCGACGTGTGCATCGTCGGTGAATACAAACTGCGTATCTCCCACTCGTTGGCCGCTCTGCCGGACGAAACGATGGAAGATATTACCGAAATAAATTCACACCCCATCGCATTGATGCAGTGCGAAGAGTTTCTGGATGAATTTCCCAAGATAAAGATTGTAGAAAAGGGAGACACGGCATTAAGTGCCCGCGAGATTGCCGAGAAACAGCTAAAAGGACACGCTGCCATTTGCAGCAAATTCGCCGCCCAACTATACGGTCTCAAAACGTTGGCAGAAGGCATCGAAACCAACAAACGCAACTTTACCCGTTTTTTGATTCTGGCCGACAGCTGGCAAAAAGAAAATCTGGTACAAGAGTCGGACATCAACAAATCATCACTGGTTTTCAGCCTGCCCCACTCCCAGGGAAGCCTGTCGAAAGTATTGACCATCCTCTCCTTCTACGACATCAACCTGACTAAGATACAATCGCTTCCTATCATCGGCAGAGAATGGGAATACCGGTTCTACATAGATGTTTCATTCAACAATTTCAACCGTTACCGCCAATCTCTGGAAGCCATCAAACCGTTAATCAAAGATTTCAAAATATTAGGAGAATATGCAGAAGCACCCTACAACCTCGAAAATACAGCCCGCTAACCGGGTAAACAGCGTCAGCGAATACTATTTCTCGAAAAAACTGAAAGAGATCGCTGCCTTGAACGCAGCCGGAAAAGATATTATCAGCTTAGGCATCGGCAGCCCCGACAAACCTCCTCACGCCAACACCATAGAGACGCTTTGTGCCGACAGCCGGAAACCAGACACACACGGCTATCAACCCTACGTGGGAATACCCGAACTGCGTCAAGCCTTCGCCAAGTGGTACAAAACCTGGTACGGCGTTGAGCTGGATGCCAACAAAGAGATACAGCCGCTCATCGGCTCCAAGGAGGGCATCCTGCACATCTCGCTGGCCTTCCTGAATCCCGGCGACAGCGTACTGGTTCCCAATCCGGGATACCCGACATACAGCTCGGTAAGCCGCCTGGCCGAAGCCCGCATCATCCCGTACGACCTGTGTGAAGAAAACGGATGGCAACCGGATTTTGAAGCGCTGGAAAAAATCGACCTCGACAACGTGAAACTGATGTGGGTAAACTATCCCAATATGCCCACGGGAGCCAACGCCTCAATCGAACTGTTCCAGAAGCTGGTCGATTTCGGGAAACGGCACAACATCATCATCGCCAACGACAACCCATACAGCTTTATACTGAACGATAAACCGTTGAGTATCCTCAGCATCGAAGGAGCCAAGGATATCTGCATCGAAATGAACTCCATGAGTAAAGCCCACAATATGCCGGGCTGGCGTATCGGGATGTTGGCCACCAACGCCCAATTCGTAGAATGGATTCTGCGTGTAAAAAGCAACATCGACTCGGGTATGTTCCGCCCGCTGCAAACCGCAGCGGTAACGGCCCTGAACAGCCCCAAAGAGTGGTACGACGGGATGAACCGGATTTACCGCAGCAGACGGACGATTGCCGAAGAAATTGCCACTACGCTCGGATGTACCTTCGATAAAAAACAGGTAGGACTGTTCCTCTGGGCCAAAATACCCGACCAACTGGCCGACAGCGGAGAACTGGCCGACAAGGTGCTGTACCAGGCCCGGGTATTTATCACCCCCGGATTCGTTTTCGGCGACAACGGCAAACGCTATGTCCGCATCTCGCTTTGCGCCACCGAAGAGAAATTAAACGAAGCGTTACAACGTATTCAAGAAAATATAAAATAAAACCGATACTATCATGATGGAATTATCACCTATCAATTTACCGGGAGTGGATAACAAACGTCCCCTGGTTATCGCCGGCCCTTGCAGCGCCGAAACAGAAGAACAAGTATTAACGACAGCCAAAGAGTTGGCAGCCAAAGGAATCAAGATATTCCGCGCGGGCATCTGGAAACCCCGTACAAAACCGGGAGGATTTGAAGGAGTAGGCAGCGAAGGTCTGCCCTGGCTGAAAAGAGTAAAAGAAGAAACCGGTATGTACACCGCCACCGAAGTAGCTACCGAACGCCACGTATTCGAAGCACTGAAACACGGCGTGGACATCCTCTGGATCGGTGCCCGGACCTCGGCCAACCCCTTTGCCGTACAGGAAATAGCCAATGCCCTAAAAGGGGTGGATATTCCGGTTCTGATTAAAAACCCGGTCAATCCCGACCTCGAATTGTGGATCGGAGCGGTAGAACGTATCTACAACGCCGGCATCCATCACCTGGGGGTCATCCACCGCGGATTCAGCTCATACGACAAAAAACTGTACCGCAACCTGCCGCAATGGCACATCCCCATCGAGTTGCGCCGCCGGCTGCCGAACCTGCCTATCATCTGCGACCCCAGCCACATCGGGGGCAAACGCGAACTGATAGCCCCGCTCAGCCAACAGGCCATGGACCTGGGATTCGACGGCCTGATCATCGAATCGCACTGCAACCCCGACTGTGCATGGAGCGACAAAGACCAACAGGTAACCCCGGACGTGTTAGACTATATCCTGAATATGCTGGTCATCCGCGAAACTACGCAAACCACCGAAAACCTGACAGAGTTGCGCAAACAAATAGACGAACTGGACGAACAGCTGCTGGAACTGCTCTCCAAACGGATGCGCATCTCCCGTGAAATAGGCCAATATAAAAAAGAACACGATATGCCGGTATTGCAAACCGTCCGGTACGACGAAATCCTGAACAAACGCGTATCGCAAGCCGTAGAGCTGGATATGTCGGACGATTTTATGAAAAGCGTATTGGAGGCCATCCACGAAGAGTCTGTTAGACAACAAATTGTAATAATGAACAAATAAGAAATGAGAATCTTGATTTTAGGCGCCGGTAAAATGGGTACGTTTTTTGCCGACGCACTGAGCTTTCAGCACGAAGTAGGGCTGTACGATGTCGATCCGAAAAAACTCCGGTTCGTGTACAACACCGAACGCATGACCCAGTTGGACGAAGTAAAAGCTTTTGAACCGGAACTGCTCATCAACGCTGCCACGGTCAAATACACCATCGAGGCCTTTAAGGCCGTAATGCCCTACATCCCGGACAACTGCATCATCTCGGACATTGCCTCGGTAAAAACGGGATTGCCCGAATTTTATGCCGAAATGAAACGTCCGTTCGTCTCGACACACCCGATGTTCGGCCCCACGTTTGCCTCATTAAGCGACCTGAGCACCCAAAACGCCATCATCATCTCCGAATCGGACCACCTGGGAAAGGTCTTTTTCAAGGATTTTTACAATACCCTGCGGCTGAATACGTTTGAATACTCGTTCAAAGAGCACGACGAAACCATCGCCTACTCGCTCTCCATCCCGTTTGCCTCGACGCTGGTATTCGCCTCGGTCATGAAATATCAGGAAGCACCGGGTACCACATTCAAACGCCACATGGACATTGCCCGCGGGTTATTGTCAGAGGATGACTTCCTGCTATCTGAAATCCTCTTCAACCCTTACACCCCAGGACAAGTAGAAAAGATTCAGGAAGAGCTCTCCAAACTGTTGGAGATTATCCGAAACAAGGATAGCAAAGGTATGGCGGATTACCTGACCAAAGTACGCAGCAACATTCAATCGAAATAACATTCGCTATAACCCAGGCAGCCGGACAAGGTTATTGTCCGGCTGCATATTTTTTTCTCCATGAACAATTTTTTCATAGAAGCGGCCCCGTTGCAAGGTTATACCGATTATATTTTCAGGAACCTCCACTACCAATACTTCGGTGGAATAAAGTGCTACTACACCCCCTTTATCCGATACGAACACGAAACGTTCCGGAACCGGGACCTACGGGACTGCGCCCCCGAGAACAACCGGGTTGCCCGACTCATTCCCCAACTTATCGCTGCCGAACCCCAGGAGCTGAACCATATCTGTACCCGGTTATACGGTTTAGGCTACCACCAACTGGATATCAACATGGGATGTCCCTTTGTCCCGATTGTACGCCAAGGCAAAGGTTCGGGCATACTGCCCCAACCCGATAAAGTGGAGAGGTTGTTGCAGGAGACGCTCAAATTTCCAGAAATATCCTTTTCCATAAAAATCCGGTTAGGCTGGGAGTCAGCAGATGAATCGCTGCAACTGCTCCCCTTGTTCCATTCCTATCCGTTGCACCACATCACCCTGCACGCCCGGACAGGAAAAAACCAATACAAAGGAGAACCGGATAAAGAGGCTTTCGGACGTTTTTACGAAAAATGCCGGATACCGTTGCTCTACAACGGTAACGTCTCATCCGTCGAAGAGGCCCTCGCTGTCAGACGACAGTTCTCCGGTATCGCCGGAATAGCCCTCGGACGGGGACTGTTGCAGAACCCGTTTTTGGCCCGGGAGATTCTGTCGGGTCCCATCTCTGCCGACGAAAGGCAACAAACCATCAGCGCCTTCCACCAAGATCTGCTAAACAGCTACCAATCCCGTTTAGCGGGGGATCATCAGGTATTGACCAAAATGAAAACCTTTTGGGAATATTTTTTACCTGAAAGCAACAAGAAAATCCGGAAAAAAATCCTGAAAAGTCAAACCATCGGACAATACAAACAATACGTATCTCAACTCCTGACCGGCGACTCTTCGGATGCGGAGCAGTACTGAACCATTTCCGAAAGGCTCTCTCCCAAGAGCATCCTTTCGACACAGAATAGATAAAGTACTACCCTGCGGAGAAAATATACACCGACCACCTTGAAATAAAAGGAAATAAATTGTAAGATTGAATTTATATACATACCTTTGCTCGATTTTTAAGACAAAAGCACGCGAACGGCTTTACCCCAACGTCCATGAATTAACCGTTTAAACCAAAAGAAGAAAATGAACTGGATTGAAAATCTATTGTTTGCTCCCGAGTCAGTAGCCCATACCGTCTTGTTGTACTCTTTCGTAATTGCCTTGGGTGTATATCTGGGAAAACAGAAATTTTTAGGCGTCTCCTTAGGGGTTACATTCGTTCTTTTTGTCGGGATAGTAGCCGGACATTTCGGTTTTGTGGGAGAAAAAAACATCATGCACTTCCTGCAAGAGTTCGGACTGATCCTCTTCGTCTATTCCATTGGCTTGCAGGTAGGTCCAGGATTCTTCTCCTCCTTTAAAAAAGGAGGGATGCGGCTCAATATGCTGGCGTGCGCCATTGTCGGGTTGAACCTGCTTGTGGTATTAATCATCTACCTGTTCGCACACGAACGTATCGATATGCCGATGCTGGTAGGCGTACTCTCGGGAGCAGTAACCAATACCCCGGGATTGGGTGCCGCACAACAGACCTTGGCGCAACTGAACTACGACGGCAAATTAGACGTCGTCCCCGAAATTGCATCGGGGTATGCCGCAGCCTACCCGTTGGGGGTTATCGGGATCATCGGTACAATGCTGATTGTCAGAGCCCTGTTCAAAATAAAACTTGAAAAAGAGGCCGAAGAGATTGAAAAAGAGGCGCAAGCCAATATCCTGAAACCCCATGTATTGACGTTCCGGGTAGAAAACCCGTTGATTTTCGGACAAACGGTCGAAAAAG
>DVNA01000134.1 GCA_018714665.1 Candidatus Gallibacteroides avistercoris
GTTGGGAAGATTGGGAGAAGGACGAACCGGTAGACTGTACGGATCGCCATGCTTCCAACCCGACATCCGTATCACGTGCAACGGATAGTCCTCTACTCCATCCCATTTTTCGCCTCGGATCATACATGCCAGTTCTCCTACGGTAAGCCCATGCAGAACGGGGACGGAAACAGCCCCTACGAACGATTTGAGCGAATCCGAGACAATAGGGCCATCCACGTAATCGTTGGGATTGGGGCGATCGAGTACCAACATCTCCTTATGTTGCTCGGAACAGGCCTTCATGGCATAAAACATGGTACTGATATAGGTATAAAAACGGGTCCCGACATCCTGTATATCAAAAATAAGCATATCGATGTCAGACAGCTGCTCTGGTGTCGGTTTCCGATTTTTACCATACAGCGAAATAACGGGCAGACCGGTCTTCGTATCCCGCTCGTCATCTACCTTTTCTCCGGCTGCCGCCTGTCCGCGGAAACCGTGTTCGGGTGCAAAGATTTTTTTGATGTTCACGCCTCTGGCAACCAGCGTGTCCAACAGGTGAACCGACGACCCCGACAGCAGAGAGGTGTGGTTCACGATAATGCCGACACGTTTACCGTCGGTTTGTTTCAGAATTTCATCTATCTTGTCGGCTCCCATCTGTATTTGAGCACCCGAAATTCCTCCCATAAAAAACAGAAAACAGAACAAAAAACAAATACTTTTCATAAAAATGGTTGCGGAGATAATTATTTACTTCAAAAAAAGAGTTATACTTGTACAAAAATAGCATTTATACCTGTTTTCTTCCTCATGGAACCTCAAAAATTAATTGACAAATATTACCACGACAACCTTCCGTTAAAAGAGATTTTACTTAGACACAGCCAACTGGTCACCGAAAAGGCACTTGCTATCGCCCGCAACCATCCGGAACTAAACCCAGATCTTCCGTTTATTGCAGAAGCGGCCATGCTGCACGACATCGGCATTTTCCTCACCTCTGCCCCCTCCATCCAATGTGTAGGCGAGAAACCGTACATCTGCCACGGATATTTGGGCCGGGAGTTGCTGGACAAAGAGGGGTTTCCCCGACATGGGCTTGTCTGCGAACGGCATACGGGCACAGGTCTTTCGCTCAAAGACATCCAACAACAATCTCTGCCTCTCCCCTTGCGGGATATGCGCCCGGTAAGCATCGAAGAACAGATTATCTGTTTCGCCGATAAATTTTTCTCCAAATCGGGCGATCAAAAAGAAAAAAGTATTGAAAAAATCATCAAAGGGCTCAGCAAATATGGAACTGAATCGGTGGAAAGATTTACGGCTTGGTGTTCCATATTTCTGGCATAAAAGATATTAATTTAGCTAATTAAATCGGGAAGTTAGGGTAATTTGTGTATTTTTGCAGACTGATATCTTAGTAGGATTGCGAATGTCTTCAACAAAAAACGGCATATATATAACCATATTCTCCTTAATATGCACTTTATTACTTGTCAATCTGGGGATTACTCAATCGAGAGCCAATCCCGGAAAAGGGAGAATACCGTCCATATTCCTGCAAGATTCCATACGTACCCAAACAGACTCCCTTACAAGCGATACGTTAGCTGCCGATACCGTATCTCGTAAAAAATCGGCATTGGAAGCTCCCGTCAATTACAAGGCGGAAGATTCAATCGTCATCGATGCTTCCAACATCGCTACCCTCTACGGAAAAGGAGAAGTTACCTACAAGGACATCAAGCTCAATGCCGATTACATTACCATGAAATTTGACAGCAGCCTGGTATATGCCGAAGGGCGTCCGGACAGTATCGGAGAAATTGTAGGGACACCTGTCTTTCAAGACAAAAGCGGACAATACGAATCTTCTACCCTGCAATACAATTTCGATACCGAAAAGGGATATATCACCAACATCGTTACCCAACAAGGCGAAGGGTACCTGACTGGCGGCCAGACCAAAAAGATGAAAGACAACGAATATTTCATGAAAAGCGGCCGCTACACCACCTGCGACAACCACGAATGCCCGCACTTTTATTTTCAACTGACCAAAGCCAAAGTAGTTCCCAAAAAGAATATCGTAACTGGACCGGCGTATCTGGTGCTGGCCGATGTTCCTCTACCGTTGGCCGTTCCGTTTGGATTTTTCCCTTTTTCAACAACCTACCAGTCGGGAATCATTGTACCGACATTCGGGGACGAATCTACTCGGGGATTCTATTTGAGAGACGGCGGATATTATTTTGCCATCAACGACCACATCGATTTAGCTCTAACCGGAGAAATCTACACCAAAGGCTCTTGGGGATTGAACGCCCAGTCGGCCTACATCAAACGATACAAATATTCAGGGAGTTTCAATCTAGGATACTTAACTACCATTACAGGGGATAAAGGGATGCCCGATTACTCGAAACAGACCAACTTCCGTTTAATGTGGACGCACCAACAAGATGCCAAGGCTAATCCCAACATGACATTATCAGCCAGCGTCAATTTTACCACAAGCGGATACTCGCGCAATAACCTGAACAGTTATTACGACCCCGGACAATTTACCGAAAACACCAAAAGTTCTACGGTAAACATGACCTACAACTTTCCAAACTCGCCATTCAGCATATCGACAACCGCCAACATCACCCAGCGGACAAAAGACTCTACGATTGCAGTATCGTTTCCTGACTTTACGTTAAGCATGAACCGAATCTATCCATTCAAAAGGAAACACGCTGTCGGTTCAGAACGCTGGTACGAAAAAATCAGCATGAACTATACCGGACTATTTCGAAACTCCATCGAGACCAACCAAGACAAGTTTCTAAAATCAAACCTCATCAAAGACTGGAAAAACGGGATGCAACACAACGTCCCTATATCGGCCACCTTTTCTATCTTTAAATATTTGAACATCTCTCCCTCTTTCAATTTTACGGACCGTATGTACACCAACAAAATCATGCGGGAATGGGATACACAAAACTCTCGGGAAACGATGGATACCGTTTATGGATTCTACAATGTTTATAACTTTCAGGCTAGTGTAAGTGCACAAACCAAGTTGTACGGATTTTACACTCCGCTACCATTCCTGGGGAAAAAGGTACAAGCCATACGGCACGTATTAACACCCAGTTTGACATTCAGTGCAGCCCCGGATTTCAGTGATCCCCGATTCGGATCGTGGGATAAATACACCTATACAAATAGTCTGGGTGAGGTCGTGGAAAAGAAATATTCTCCGTTCTCCCATGGTCTGTTTGGTAGCACCTCCGAAGGCAAACAAGGAGTTGTCTCTTTAAGCCTGGGCAACAACCTGGAAATGAAGGTAAACCGAAAGCAAGGCGATTCTATCCAGACAAAAAAGATCAGTTTGATTGAAAGTTTTACCACCGGAATCAGTTACAATATGGCAGCCGACTCCATGAATTGGAGTAACATCAATACGAAAATACTTATCAAACTGACTAAAAACTTCAATCTGCAAGCAGATGCCACATTCGATACCTATACATACAAGCTAAACTCATCAGGATCACCCGTCCGGGTAAATGTCCCCCGATGGAAAGCAGGGAAAGGACTGGGACGTCTATCAAGTACCGGAACATCTTTTTCATACACGTTCAAAAACGATACTTTTAAAAACTGGTTCGGAGGTGGAAAGAAAAAATCAAATACAAACAGTGATAATGAGACAACTCCTAACCCCACAGAAGAGTTAGCAAACTCCGAGCAGCCTTTCGACAACTCCAATCCTAACAATAATAGTACAGAAAGAGAACTGGAAGATAATACAGAAATGAAATTTAACGAAGATGGATATATGGTCTGGGAAGTGCCGTGGTCTCTCTCGCTGAACTACTCTATCAACGTAGGATATGGAACATTCAACAAAAAGAAACTGGAATACGATTATAAAATTACCCAAAGTTTAGGATTTTCTGGTACTATATCTCCTACCAAAGGCTGGTCTGCCAGTTTTTCCGGGAACTACGATTTTGATCTGAAAAAAATCTCCTATATGTCTTGCACCGTCAATCGCGACCTGCACTGCTGGACCATGGGGGTCAGCTTCATCCCGGTAGGTCCTTATAAATCGTACAACTTCAACATATCCGTAAAATCATCTCTGTTAAAGGATTTCAAATACAACAAACGAGGAAGTCCTTACGACCAGGTAAATTGGTATTGATTTAGAAAGAATTTATTTTTCAGAAGGACATGTTTCTTCTTCTACTCAAAAAAAAAGCAACAAAACCTTCAATAAAAATACCATGACATTTTCTAAATTTCAAGAATTACCATCATCTTTTTAAGATGATGGTAATTCTCTTTTAAGAAAGAAGTTACCCTTAATTTGATAACATACAATTTGATATTGTAAAAAAAGAAAAAAGAGTTACCTTTGTGCCAATATCTCAAAAGAATTCACAAAAATCACATTATGGCACAAAAGAAGCGAATCGAATATATCGACTGCATCAAAGGCCTCACAATTCTATGGGTTGTTGTTTAGAAAATATTCCTGAGTGGGTTACTATTGGATATAGAATGCCGTTATTTTTCTTTCTATCAGGCATTTTTTTTAGGGCAAAACCTTTTAAAGACTTTCTAATTAGAAGAATTAACACATTAATTATTCCTTTTATTTGCTGGATGTTGATCACAGCTTCCTATTATTTCCTTAAATATGATATTCTTGCCCCAATCATAGGAATCCAACATGAGCCTTTTAATCCAAGTCTATTGGACATGACCAAATTATTCAATGTCCACAATGAAACGGTACATGATCCTCTATTGATAAACCCGGCTATGTGGTTTTTAATTTCCCTTCCTTGTGTACAAATAATTTTCTGGGGAATAAATTTCTTCCTAAAAAAGAAAATATTACCTATATTACTCATTTGTACACTATTGCATATCTGCGGTATTATACTATTTATTAAATATGACATAAACGGACTATTCTATATAGGATGGACTCTTAGATATACTATCTATTATGCATTAGGTGCTATTATTGGCCCTTTATTAATGCAATATACACAAACTCCCAAACATCGAATTGGGATAATATGTTTCTCCATTCCGGCAATTATATTACTAAACAGAATACATATCCCTTATGACCATTCTGCTTTACAAATATTAATTCTAAACGTCGGTATTCTTTGCTTTATTCCAATTATATTTGCTATTTTTCAATATATTCCTCGAATAAAAATATCCAAGGGACTCTCCTTTTTTGGAAAAAATTCTCTGGTTATCTTAGCTACACACTGGACTTTAATGGATGTATTCAGAGTATTGATAGAAAAAGGATTAAAACAAACATTCGATCCTCATATCTATTACTGCTGTTTATTTATTTTTATTTGTATAGCATCTTTTGTCCTTATTATTATTATTGTCAACAAATATTTTCCAATACTAGGAGGGAAAAAAGACCTAATTAAACTAATGCCCAAAAGAAATGCTATACCTGAGATTGCTAAATAAAACTACCTTTTTTTTCCTGGTTTGTTTTTTGTTGACAGGATGTAGTAAAGATCCCAAATACAAGATTAACGGAATCTCTAATTTAAATTTAGACACATACAACCAATTAGTTAAAGAATTAGGAGTAGACGTACAATATTATAATACTGTACAACATTTTGTAGAGACGGACGATAGAAAAGGGGGAATCATCCTTACGGGAAGTTCTACCATCACAATATGGGAATCGGTCGAAGAAGACTTGGCTCCTTTATTTGCTCGAAACAGGGGTATAGGAGGTTCTAATCTGGCACAAATCATCATACACGGGGAACAACTCATTTTCTACAATGACCCTCAAACTGTAATATTTTATATTGGAGACAATGATCCATTCTATTACAATAGCGAAACATTCTGTCGTTACATGCAACTGTTTATCGATAATTTCAAGCATCGATTACCAAATGTAAAATTAGTTCTAGTTTCTGTAAAGCCAAGTCCTTCCAGGGAAGAAAAATTCAATTATTACAAAACGATAAACAGTTTTATAAAAGGACAAGCCGATAATAAACAGATATTTTTTATCGATATCTGGTCTGCCATGTACAAAAAAAATGCTGAGCAATACTTTCAATCGGATATGCTGCATTTGAACAGAAAGGGTTATGAACTGCTCATAGAGAAGTTAAAGCCTCTATTGTAGCATAATATTCTGGGTAGATTGCAGAATCACCTCATATCCCCGTTCTATGATATCGTCGATGCCGAGCAGCATATTATCGATGCTCATCGACTGAAAAATATCGGGGTCGATACCAAACTCTGTATGCTGCTTGTCCACTCCATAAACCGGACAGGCAGAGAATCGGACCGACCAACCGTTGGGCAGTTCCGAAGAGAACGGCAGGCCACTTCCTCCGCCCGAACGATCGCCCACAATCGTTACTTGGGGCAATTCCCGCATAATCGATATAAAATTATTGGTAGCACTGAAACTGCTGCGATTAACCAACACGACAACCGGCTTCTGGTACCGGATACCGCGATACGGTTCCAAATAGGTAGGTGTCAACGGAGAGAAGTCGTTGTGTCCCGTTCCGGTCTTATGCTGAACATAACCGCTCAGAATTTTTTCGTTGGTAAACCGGGAGGCGATTTGGCTGACAGTTGTCAAGGTGCCACCTCCATTGTCCCGTACATCGAATATGATTCCCTCGCATGAGGTAAAAAGTGCCAGTATCTCATCCAAATTCCCGTCTCCTATCGGGTTGGAAAAACTGCCATAATAGATATAACCGATGTTGTTGGGCATAATCTTGTAATAGATTCCTCCTACGATGTTATACCCTCCGGGTTCCAGATAACAACGGGTCAACAGATTTATGTCGAAATTTTGCTCATAGTCTTCAAACCATTTCCAATAACGTGCCGTATTGAAACTGGAATAGAGATTGACATGGCCGTCTTTGAGTTCAGCCAACATCTCGGCCAACACATCGAACAGCTGCTGATCACTCATGTGCGATTTTATACGGGATTTATATTGTGTATAGACCTCATCCCAGTCTATCTCCTTATATTCGAAGAAGCAGTACCTATCGTTCAGAATTTGCCACAATGCCTCGAAATTACCCTCTGGATTATCGGCATAGTCGTATTCTACATCGCACGATGCCAACGGGAGCAACGACATCAACACGCTGCACAACAACACTCTTGTATAAACATTTAACCGAACCATTCGTTCTAAGATTCAATCGTTAATAATATGCACTCCATACAGGACGTTTCCGGTCGGCTATTTTCCCTTTCTTCCGCAAAGAGCCGAATTCTTTCGAAATACCAATGATAAAACTGTTGGTATATAGCTGCGACCGCAACTGATTTTCGCGGAAGGTATGGATATCATTGCGGTATCCAATCCGGAGGAACCAGGTATTGACCGGAATATCCACCGTCAACAGGTTCTGCATATTGAACTGGTTGTGCAACGACCCAAAATGGACGATGCCTCCGGTATCGCCTAACGTAAATATTTCATAATAGGATTGTCCGTATTCGGGACAAAAGAACAACCCGGCTACGGCTATCGATGCCTGGTAACGGACCGTTATGGGGAGTTTTTTTATTGTCAACCGATAAATCGCCATCCCCGAAAGTTGCAGATTGACATCTCCCTTGGCATTGGCCGGATTGTTGGAGTTATGCGCATTGTAGGCTACTCCCAACCGGGAGGCTAATTGTCCACCTGCCAACAGTTTAAGATTCGGCTCTGTTCCCTGAATACGGTAAAACATCCCGTAGGTATAGTCGAATGCAGCTCCCCACATCACGTGGTTTCCCGCCGGATTCAGGGTGTGCTCCATTTCGGCCGACAACAGGTGTTGCGAGGTGAGCCGATTGTTGCCAAACCGGGAAACACGCATCCGTTCATGGTGGATACCGAATGCCTGCCCTCCATACTTAATGGGAGATAAATAGGTATCGTAAATTTTTCCGCCACCTACGCTCAATACAGTAGCTGCCGTTACTGGACGTAACGGTTTGATCTCTTTTTGCTGGGCGTACCCTCTCGCCGAGAACAACGCCAGAAGGATCAGGCATACATATCTTGTCATCTCCTTATCGTAATGGTTAGAACAGTTTCATCTGTCCGGTAATTTCATCTTCTATATCGCTGTTACTTGGTTGAATTTCTTCCTGCGTCGATTCTACAACGCTGTCATTCTCATTTCCCGTACCGTTGTCCTCCGGATTTTCAGGATGTCTCAACGGTTCCAGCTCGGCAATCGACTCTACCGTATAGGTAGTAATGCGTTTGCCTTTTGCCTTAAAACCCTTGACGGCGATGAATTGTTCGGCATCGATAATCAACGGTTCGCGAAACGCATCGTTCCCCCCGAAACATACTTGCAACAAAGGATATGCTTCACAGCTGTACAAAATCATGGTCGATTGCGGATTGTCTCCCAGAACGCTCTGTTTCTTAGCGGAGGGTTCCAACATGAAACGTTTCAGATAAGGATATCCCTGATCGGCATCGTTCAGTGCTACCGTCCAGACTTTACGGGCATCGTACTTTTCAATCAGCAGGATATCCGATTCGTAGTGGTTGGTGGCATCGAACGAGGTCGTATAGTATTCGCCGTTTTTGAGAAGAACCAGCACCAAGTCATCGCTGTGAAACTCGCCCAGGAAATCGCCTCGACCATCGTAATTGAGCCGGAGGATATCCCAATCGAACCAGACCTGACGTCCTCCCAGGGTAGAGCCTCCTTTTTCTTTGAGCGATATTTTATGGATGTCGTTTTTCGTTACAATGTTTCCCATCGACTGACGTCCTTTTATAGCTATGTCGCTGAAATCCTTCTCCATCCACAACGTTTTCAGACGGGGCTTGGGCTTGAAGGTTATTTTCAGCCGTTCGGCTTCCCCGTTGGGATTGGCCGAGAACCACATAATGCGCGACCCGGGTTTCCCCTGCGTCAGGTCATACTCCTTGTCGCGTGTAACGCCTGTAACGGCAAAACGCTTGATATAACACAATCCGTCTTTCCCGTCGCGATAGATAACGTTGTATATGGTACGTTTATCATTCTTCTTGAAAACGGCCAGATAGAGGATGTTTTTACCTACAAACATCTTGTCGCTGACCCGTACTACTTTATATTTTCCATCTTTATAGAAGATGATAATATCGTCAATATCCGAGCAACTGCACACAAACTCATCTTTTTTCAACCCGGTCCCGATAAAGCCCTCTTCCCTGTTGATATAGAGTTTCTCATTGGCTTCGGCCACCTTGGTAGCCTCTATCGTATCGAAGTTCCGTATCTTGGTCAAACGGGGATAGGCTGCTCCGTATTTATCTTTAAGATGTTGGAACCAGGCAATGGTATAATCTACCAAGTGTTTCAAATGGTCATCTATCTGGGCAATCTGCTCTTTTATGCTGCAAATGTACTCGTCGGCCTTGTCTGAATTGAATTTGAGGATACGGGCCATTTTGATCTCCATGAGTTTGAGAATGTCCTCGCGCGACACCTCCCGGATAAATTGTGCCTTGAACGGATCCAGGCGGGAATCTACATGCTTGACGGCCTCGTCCATATTGCGGCTCTGTTCAAACTGTCGGTCTTTGTAGATACGCTCTTCGATAAATATTTTTTCCAGCGAGGCAAAGAGCAGACTCTCCTCCAACTCCTTACGCTGGATATTAAGCTCTTGCTGCAACAGATGCAACGTATGGTCGGTGTTGGATTTGAGCACATCGCTCACGGTCAGGAAATGGGGCTTATCGTCCGAAATGACACAACAGTTGGGAGAGATGTTTACTTCGCAATCGGTAAAGGCATAAAGGGCGTCTATCGTCTTATCGCTCGACGTACCGGGTTGCAGATGTACCAGAATCTCAGCCTGAGCTGCGGTATTGTCATCTACCTTGCGGATTTTTATCTTTCCTTTTTCCTGCGCTTTCAGAATCGATTCGATAACCGAAGAGGTGGTCTTGCCATAAGGAATCTCGGTAATGGCCAGGGTGCGGTTGTCTCGTTTTTCGATAGTAGCACGTACCTTTACCGAACCGCCCCGTTCTCCATCGTTGTAACGGGAGACATCAATCCACCCTCCGGTCTGGAAATCGGGATACAACGCAAATTCCTCGCCTTTCAGGCAGGCAATGGAGGCATCGATGAGCTCGTTGAAATTGTGTGGCAAGATTTTGGAAGAGAGTCCCACGGCAATTCCCTCAGCTCCCTGCATGAGCAACAAGGGGAATTTCACCGGTAGGGTTACCGGCTCTTTGTTACGGCCGTCATAGGAGAGCTTCCACTCGGTCGTCTTGGGATTGAACACTACTTCCAGGGCAAATTTCGACAAGCGGGCCTCTATGTAACGGGGAGCCGCCGCACTGTCGCCCGTAAGGATATTTCCCCAGTTTCCCTGTTTGTCGATGAGCAACTCTTTCTGCCCCAGTTGTACCAGCGCATCACCGATAGAAGCATCGCCATGGGGATGGAACTGCATGGTATGTCCCACAATGTTGGCCACCTTGTTGTAACGCCCGTCGTCCAGCCGTTTCATGGAGTGCAAGATACGACGCTGAACAGGTTTAAGCCCGTCGTTCAAGTGCGGGACGGCCCGTTCAAGGATTACATACGAGGCATAATCCAGAAACCAATGCTGATACATCCCCGTCAATTGATATTTCAAATCGGGTTTAGCCCCCTCCGGCAACTTATAATTGGAATGACTTTCCGGCTGTTGCTCTTCGGACACCTTGTCAAAAGCATCATCTTCGGTTGAAAAATCCTCCTGTTCTATATCTTCACTCATATTTGAAACAACTTTTTATTTTTTTTATCTGCATATTCGCTATATGCTTTTGCAAAAATACAAATTTAATCGAAAAAAATGATTTACTTTGCGGCTTATAAATCACCCTCGGCGAGGATTTTAAAGCCTCTCCGAAATAAGAAACAGAAAATAACCGGAAAGTATAGTGTAAATAAATATGGCACAAGAAGACGTTTTTAAGAAGTTAGTATCACACAGCAAAGAGTATGGTTTTGTTTTCCCGTCCAGCGAAATATACGACGGCCTGGCCGCCGTATATGATTACGGACAAATGGGAGTTGAACTGAAAAACAACATCAAAAAATACTGGTGGGACAGCATGGTGCTGTTACACGAGAACGTAGTGGGGATAGACTCTGCTATCTTTATGCATCCCACCATCTGGAAAGCCTCCGGGCACGTGGATGCTTTCAACGATCCGCTGATTGACAACAAAGATTCCAAAAAGCGTTATCGTGCCGACGTCCTGATAGAAGAGCAGATAGCCAAATACGACGAAAAAATC
>DVNA01000135.1 GCA_018714665.1 Candidatus Gallibacteroides avistercoris
GTTCCGGATTTCTGGTCGGACTGCAAACAGCCTCTTGCCTCGTCAAGAGCGGTTTGTACAAAAAGGTCGTGTTGGTTGCTACCGAAAAGATGTCATCCATAACAGATTATACCGACAGAAGTACCTGTCCGTTGTTTGGAGATGGTTCCGGGGCAGTACTGATAGAACCTTCGGAAGAAAAGTTGGGCGTATTGGATGCCGTTATCCATACCGATGGCATGGGATTGCCGCATCTGTTGATGAAAGCCGGTGGTTCGGTCGATCCTCCTTCACATGAAAACGTAGATCGTCGTGAACATTTCGTTTACCAGGAGGGGCGTATTGTATTTAAATATGCTGTATCCGATATGGCCGATTCCGTTTTGGACATTATGAAACGTAACAATCTGACGATGGATACCGTCGATTGGTTCGTTCCCCATCAGGCCAATCATCGTATCATAGAGGCCATTGCCCGCCGGATAGGTTTGTCGGACGATAAGGTAATGGTCAATATCCAGAAATACGGAAATACCAGTGCCGCCACGTTGCCGATCTGTCTTTCCGAATGGGAACCCCAGTTGAAAAAAGGCGACAACCTTATTTTGACTACTTTCGGGGCAGGTTTTACGTGGGGAGCTATTTACCTGAAATGGGCTTACGACGCCAAATAACAAAAAAACAGATAAGTTATGAAAACGCACCTCTTTCAGGTGCGTTTTTTTTGTATCTTCGTATTTGTCGGGGCAAGAGGGTAACGAAAGTTTTCGGTAACCGGATTTTTTCCGTATTTTTGCGCTCTGCGTCGTTTATTTATATAAATAATTATAGGTATGCATAAAGCAGGATTTGTAAATATTGTCGGAAATCCCAATGTCGGGAAATCGACCCTGATGAACTCCTTGGTGGGCGAACGCATCTCGATCATTACCTCCAAGGCCCAGACTACCCGGCACCGGATCATGGGCATTGTAAATACCGACGATATGCAGATTGTATATTCCGACACGCCGGGAGTACTGAATCCTCATTATAAGTTGCAGGAGAGTATGTTGAACTTCTCCCAGTCGGCATTGATTGACGCCGATGTGTTGCTTTATGTAACCGATGTCGTGGAAAAACCTACCAAGAACCAGTCGTTCTTGGATAAAGTGGCGGCACAGACAATCCCGGTGCTTTTGATAATCAATAAAATAGATCTTTTGAAAGACCAAAAGGAGTTGGAACGGTTGGTGAAAGAGTGGACGGAACGGTTGCCGCAAGCTGAGATTATCCCGGTTTCGGCGATGTTGAAGTTCAACCTCGATTACCTGCTCAAACGTATTCAGGAGCTATTGCCCGAGTCTCCGCCATTTTTCGAGAAAGATGCCTTGACGGACAAACCTGCCCGGTTTTTTGTTACCGAGATTATCCGGGAAAAGATATTCCAGACCTATGACAAGGAGATTCCGTATTCTTGTGAAGTGGCTGTTGAACAGTTTAAGGAAGATGAGACGATGATACACATCATGTCGGTCATTTACGTAGAACGCGACTCGCAGAAAGGCATTATCATCGGTAAAAAAGGGGCCGCCCTGAAAAAAGTGGGTACGTTGGCTCGAAAAGACATAGAGGCCTTTTTCCAGAAAAAGGTGTTTTTGGAGATGTTTGTCAAGGTCGAAAAAGATTGGCGCAACAAAGATTCCAAATTGAAAAGTTTCGGGTATCAGCTGGATTAGTATCGAAAAAGCGAATAAAGAGATTCTGCCTCGTTTAACAGTGGCGGTTGGTTTAAAAAAAAAAGTAAAGTATATGGGAAATTTAGTAGCAATAGTAGGCCGTCCCAATGTCGGCAAGTCAACGTTGTTCAACCGCCTTACCAAATCGCGTCAGGCCATTGTGAACGAGGAGGCCGGAACCACCCGCGACCGCCAATATGGAAAGGTAGAGTGGTGCGGCAAGGAATTTTCGATTGTCGATACCGGAGGCTGGGTAGTGAACTCCGAAGATATATTTGAAGGCGAGATCAACAAACAGGTGGCCATTGCCATTGAAGAGGCCGATGTGATTTTGTTCGTCGTAGATGTTATGAACGGTATTACCGATTTGGACGAACACGTGGCACATATTCTGCGGCGGGCCAATAAACCGGTGGTGTTGGTTGCCAACAAGGCTGACACGTTCAGCAGCCAGTATGATTCGGCCGAGTTTTATTCATTCGGTCTGGGCGATCCCTATTGTGTATCGGCCATAAACGGTTCGGGGACGGGCGATCTGCTCGACTGGGTGGTCTCTAAATTTACCAAAGAGGAGAAAGAGCCCGTGGTGGAAGATATCCCCCGTTTTGCCGTTGTCGGACGTCCCAATGCCGGGAAATCGTCTATCGTCAATGCCTTTATCGGCGAAGAGCGCAACATCGTAACCGATATTGCCGGAACCACCCGCGACGCTACCTATACCCACTACGACAAGTTCGGATTCGATTTTTATTTGGTCGATACTGCCGGTATCCGCAAAAAGGGAAAAGTAAACGAAGACCTTGAATATTATTCCGTTATCCGCTCTATCCGGGCCATCGAAAACGCCGATGTATGTATCCTGATGATTGACGCTACCCGGGGGGTAGAGGGGCAGGACCTGAATATCTTTTCCATTATTCAAAAAAATAAAAAAGGGCTGGTGGTGTGTGTCAACAAGTGGGATTTGGTAGAAGACAAGTCGAACAAAGCCATCAAGGAGATGGAACGAGCCATCCGGGAACGCTTTGCCCCGTTTGTCGATTTCCCCATCATTTATACCTCGGCACTGACCAAACAGCGGATATTTAAAGTGCTTGAAACCTCTGTCGAGGTTTATAAAAACCGAAAGAGACAGGTGCCTACCGCCAAGTTGAACGAAGTGCTGTTGCCGTTGATAGAGAACTTTCCGCCACCTTCAAACAAGGGGAAATATATAAAGATCAAATATGTAACCCAACTGAAAGGAACCTATGTCCCGTCGTTTGCCTTTTTCTGTAACCTTCCCCAGTGGGTAAAAGAGCCTTATAAACGATTCCTCGAAAACAAAATCCGGGAGAACTGGACTTTTACGGGTACACCCATTAATATCTTTGTGCGCGAAAAATAGGCGTTCGTCCGGTTTGTCGCCTGATAAAAGAAAAAAATTGTATTTATGTAAATTGTGTGCAGCATAATTGCTTTTTTTCGTTCTTTTAATAAAGACAAAACAAGAACAGTTATGAATACGAATCTATGCATTAAGATTTTCTTATTGTGTTGTTGTATCGGGGTAGTTGCCGCTTGTTCCTCTTCCCGGGTAAATGTGGCTGAAACGACGGAAGAAGATAGTCAAGCGGTGAAAGAATCCAGGCCGGTTGGCGACTTTCGGGAGATACACATGAGTACGGTGGCAGACATTTGGTTTTACCAAAAGGAGGGAACTCCCTCGCTGGTTATGGAGGGAGACCGTGATGAGGTTGATCTTATCCAGACAAGATGTGAAAACGGTGTATTAAGAATCTATTCCTCCCGAAAAGGAATGAAAGGGAAAAAAGCGGTAAGGATTGAATTGAGTGCTCCTTCGGTTGAAAAAATATCCATTACAGGTGTAGGAAATCTCTATCTGCCGGATCCCGTTTCTTTGGGCCGTCTGGAATTGTCGCTTTCAGGTGTGGGTGGTATGAATATCCAGAATTTGTCGTGCGATAAACTTACGGTAACCCTTTCAGGCGTAGGAAATATGAACATTGCCGGGAAATGTCGCTCTGCCAGTCTCGATATGTCGGGCGTAGGGCATATCGATTGCCGTCGGTTAGAAGGGGATGTCGATGGCCATGTAACCGGAGTAGGCAGTATTAAAACTTCTCGAAGAACTCTTCAAAATCCAGAGAAATAGGCCCTTTACGGACAATACCCATTCATGTTTTTTGTGTACAAAATCGCGTTCGATCAGCTTGTTATCTGGTAAAAGGTAAAAATTTTTATATTTATGGTAAATTTAGATGCAGCATAAACGATTTTTTATCGTTCTTTCAATAAAAACAAAACACACGAACTGTTATGAAAACGAATGTATGTACTAAGATTTTCCTATTGTGTTGTATGGGGATGGTTGTTGCTTGTTCCTCTTCCCGAGTAAATGTAGCTGAAACAACGGCAAAAGATAATCTGATGGAGGAAGCGTCCAACCCGGTTGCAGCTGTCTCTTCTTCCGAGACGAACGTGGTTGATACAACAACAAAAGATTCTTTGTTTGTGGAAGAAACCAGAACGATAGAAGATTTTCATGAAATATTCATTGTTGCGCCGGCAAAGATTAGTTTCTATCAAAAGGAGGGGGCTCCCTCTTTGACCATAACAGGGAAACGCGATTTGGTCGATATTGTTAGAACGGATACCGAGAACGGTGTATTGAAAATCTATCCCGTGAAAGATTTTAATGGCTCTGTAAATGTCGAATTGAGTGCACCTTCGGTCGAAAAGATAACCATTGCCGGCGTAGGAACTGTTACGATGGAAAATTCTTTTGTCCTCGGTAACCTGGACGTGTCAATTTTTGGCATAGGCGCTGTGATTATTAGGAGGGGGTTAGTGTGCGATAATTTTACGATAAATCATGCAGGAGCGGGTTCTCTGTATATTAGAAATGTATCGTGCAATCATCTTTGGGTCGATGTTTCGAGGTTTGGCTATGTCAATGTTAGAGGGGAGTGCCGTACTGCTGATCTCAGAATGTCCGGTTCAGGACTTATTGATGTCAGTCAGTTGGAGGGGCGTATTAATACCGAACTGATCGGAGGAGGTAGTATAACCACCTCCGAAGGAACGATCACCAAAACAGAAGGGTTTTCCGTCGAAGGACTCAAAGATACTGTTACGGAATAGTATAAAAATTTTCCAGCTTTGCGTATCTACTCCTTCCTTCAATATAATCGTTTATTTGATTACCTGCATTAATGCCGGGCATCCGCTCGCGTCGTAAACTTCAACACGGCCTGTCGGACAGGGTTTGTCTGCGTCCTTAAAGGTCAGGTTCCGGCTTTTGTCTCGATTTTTCCAGGCAGTAGCAACGTTGTGCCGTAACCATTCGGTATATTGGGGTTGATCTCCCTCCTCTATCAGCAGGGCAATGTATTGGGCAAAGATGGCGGTATAGATACCTTGCTCTATGCCGTTCTTAAATTCCAGGATACGGTCGCCGTAACACATCTTTTGTTGGGTATAGTCGGCCGCCTTGATGGCATCGGCTAAGTATTTTTTATCTCCGGTTGCTTTATACAGCAGGGTAGCAGCCCCAATAAATGTTCCCTGGTTGTATAGTTGGGTAGTCCAGTCTATCTGCATACTGTTCTGGTAAAGATGGTTGTAGTGCATGTTGTCGGCTATACGTCCTTGCTCTTCATCGAAAAATACAGACCGGGCCCAGTGGTAAACCTCTTGGGCCTTGTTCAGATAATCGGAGTCTTGGGTAATGTCGAACAGGGTCATGGCGGCAATAACGGTCGGGAAGTTGATACAGGCCATTTTGGCGTCGTGTATGAAATTCCACCACACCCCGCCCCGGTCAGTATCGTACGCCTCTTTCCATACATAAAAGAATCCCGATGAGGCATGGGCCAGGTATTTCCCTTCGCCGGTTATCTGGTATGCCCGTCCCAAAGAGATGATCCACCACATCATGTCGTCGTATATAAACCATTCGTGTTTGTCTGTCCAGTCGTATCCGGAGTATTGCTCGTAGCCTCCTTGGTAAATCTCCTCAATCAGCTGGCGGTAACGTTTCTCTCCGGTGCGTTTGTAGGTATTCATTATCATGTCCCAATAGATAGCCTGTGTCCAGATGGCAGCCCGACCCTTTTTATCCGAGTCGATGGCATACAGTTTCATCTCAGGGTTGTAAAATGACGTATGGAAAGCATCGAAGGCCTGCGTACGTTCCTTGTCTGAAATACTGTTTTTCCCTGTTATGGTGAGAGTAGGGATCAATAGAAGAAGGCACAAGTAGAATTTTTTCATATAGTTCGTATATCTGATAGAGATAAATAAGGGATACCGGGCTGACAAGCTGTATCGTTCAAAATGATAAATTGCAAACCGGTTGAAACCGGCTCTCTCCACGGCTTCATTTCTTGCGTGCAGCCACTGCCAGCAATACCCCCAATACTACTCCCAACAAGGCGGCACATAGTACGCGCATATTGCCCGGTAGCAAGAAGGTGATGGTGTGGGCCGGAAACCAGAACAAAGGGATGGTTTTCTTGAATACGAAGTTCCATTGTACGTCCCAGTTCAGGTTGCGTATGATTTCGCCCATGTGTATGGGGCGGAAAAAACCTTTCAAGGTACCACCGTTGTTCAGTATGTGGGTATCGGTGATTTTGTGCAGTGTCATGAATACCGGGCCGAAAATCGTGTTCATAAATACCGATACCATGAAAGCGACGAATAGCTTTCCCCACGACAGGTCGCCCGCAAATACGGCCGGAGCGTCGCTCATGCCCATGTATTGCAGGAATACCGGCACTCCCGACGAGAAGACGATCATGGCCGCATTGATACCCAATCCGAGTACTCCCCATACGATGGCACGCGGCAATACCCCAAATCCGGGTTTAAGATATTGTCCGGTGGCTATCCGCAGGCCTATCAGCTCCCCGGCGGTAGAGAGGATGGCAAATTTTAGAAATGCTGCAATCATGCCGTGCGAGGCATTGAACGAGAGGTAGGCGTCGAGCACCGTTTGGCTGGTGAAAAATGGCAGTAAGAACAAGATGGCACAAGCGGTAAAGATGAGGTCTTGTCTGTTCATGTTTTTCGTGTATTGGATTTTAGGGTTAATAAATCTGTTAACGCGGGTAAAGATACGAATTTATTTGAAAACGGATAAAAATAAACCAGGAGGTTATGTCTTTTGACATACCTCCTGGTTTGTGTACGATATATTTTCCCTTTTTTCGGTTACGCTTTTTGGCTGCGTTTGCGTTCGGTTTCGTCCAGAATGATTTTGCGCAGGCGCAGGTGATGCGGTGTTACTTCGACGTATTCGTCTTCCTTGATATACTCCAACGCCTCTTCCAGACTGAATACTACGGGGGGGACGATACGTGCCTTGTCGTCAGCGCCCGAAGCCCGCATGTTGGTCAGTTTCTTGGATTTGGTTACGTTTACCACGATGTCGCCCTCTTTGGCGTTTTCGCCTACCACCTGTCCGGCATAAACCTCTTCCTGGGGGAAGATGAAGAAACGTCCGCGGTCTTGCAGTTTATCGATGGCATAGGCAAATGCTGTACCGGCCTCCATGCTGATGAGCGATCCGTTTGTGCGGCGTTCGATGTCGCCTTTCCACGGCTGGTATTCGAGGAATCGGTGTGCCATGATAGCCTCTCCGGCCGACGCGGTAAGCACGTTGTTGCGTAACCCGATGATGCCGCGTGAAGGGATGTTGAACTCCATGTGGATGCGGTCGCCTTGCGTCTCCATAATCAGCAGTTCTCCCTTGCGCCGGGTTACCATGTCGATGATCTTGCTGGAATACTCTTCGGGGAGATTGATGGTAAGTTGTTCTATCGGTTCGCATTTTACTCCGTCTATTTCACGGATGATCACTTGCGGTTGTCCCACCTGCAATTCGTATCCTTCGCGGCGCATGGTTTCAATCAAAACCGAGAGGTGAAGAACGCCGCGTCCATACACCGTCCATACATCCGAGTCGGGAGCTTTTTCTACCCGTAGGGCCAGGTTTCGGTCCAACTCGCTGGTCAGACGGTCGGCAATGTGACGGGAGGTTACATATTTCCCGTCTTTTCCGAAGAAAGGCGAGTCGTTGATGGTAAATGTCATGGACATGGTCGGTTCGTCTATGGCGATGCGGGGCAGCGGTTCGGGGTTTTGCAGGTCGGCAATGGTGTCGCCGATCTCGAAATTCTCGATGCCCACCAGCGCACAGATGTCGCCTGATGAGGCCGAGGAAACTTTGGTGCGGCCCAGCCCTTCAAAAACATCCAGCTCCTTGATGCGTTGTTTGACAAAAGAGCCCTCCTTGGTACAGAGGGATACATCCATCCCTTCGCGCAGTTCTCCGCGGTGGATGCGTCCTACGGCGATTCTCCCTACGTAGGGGGAGTAGTCGAGCGAGGTAATCAACATCTGGGGAGTACCTTCCAGATATTCCGGCTCGGGGATGTATTCGATAATGGCATCCAACAACGGCGTAATGCTGTTGGTGGGTTTGCGCCAGTCTGTTGACATCCAGTTTTGTTTGGCTGAACCGTAAATGGTGGGGAAGTCCAGCTGTTCTTCCGTGGCATCGAGGCTGAACATCAGGTCGAAGACCATCTCCTGTACCTCGTCGGGGCGGCAGTTGGGTTTATCCACCTTGTTGATTACCACTACCGGTTTTAATCCGATTTGGAGTGCCTTTTGCAGGACGAACCGCGTCTGGGGCATGGGGCCTTCAAACGCATCGACCAGCAGCAGGCAGCCATCGGCCATATTCAATACCCGTTCTACTTCGCCTCCGAAATCGGAGTGCCCCGGGGTATCGATGATGTTTATCTTATAGTCTTTATATCGGATAGAGACGTTCTTGGAGAGGATGGTAATACCTCTTTCGCGTTCCAGATCGTTGTTGTCCAGAATTAACTCGCCGGTGTTTTGGTTCTCACGAAACAGTTGTCCGGCCAAAAGCATTTTATCGACCAGCGTTGTTTTGCCGTGGTCTACGTGGGCTATAATCGCGATGTTTCTGATTTTTTGCATATCTTCTCTTTTGGTGGTGCAAAAGTACTATTTTTTTTGATGCGCGATATACGATGGCCGTTATTAATCTGTATTTTGTTACATTAATTTAGAGGTTTTGTCCCAGACTGTTTTTGAGAAGGGTAAATAAAAAAGCGGACAAAGATTTGTTTTTCAAAAACTAATGGTTACCTTTGTGCGCTCAAAAGAATTTTTATTAATCATAAAACAGAAAAAAATGTATTTAGATTCTGAGAAAAAGAAAGAAATCTTTGGGAAATACGGAAAGTCTAATACTGATACTGGCTCACCCGAAGCACAGATTGCATTATTTTCATACCGTATCGCCCATTTGACTGAACACTTAAAGTCAAATCACAAAGATTATAGTACTGCCAGAGCTCTTCGTATGTTGGTAGGTAAACGTCGCCGTATGCTCGATTATTTGATTAAAATCGACATTGAACGTTATCGTGCTATTATTAAAGAGCTTAACATCAGAAAGTAAACGTATTGCTTTTTGTAAGCGGAACCGGGAGAGTCGTATGGCTCTCCCGGTTTTTTATTTTACCATATTTTTGGGAAATGTGTCGGCATAAATTCGTCTGTAACGTTTGTGTCGAATCAATTAATTTCTAATTTTGTGTATTCAGTATAACAAAAAATGAATAGATTATGAGAAAAAAGAGAAACCTGTCATATGCAATCTGGTTAATCGTATGGGTGCTTGTCTTTCCGGTAAATGCCCAGCAGAAGGCTCCGGAGCCTCTGCCGATAGATTCGGCTGTCCGTTACGGTGTATTGCCCAACGGTTTAACCTATTATATCCGGCATAACGAGTATCCCAAAGACCGGGCCGAGTTCTACATTGCCCAGAAGGTCGGGTCGATTCTGGAAGAGGAGGACCAGCGGGGATTGGCCCATTTCCTGGAACACATGGCCTTTAACGGGACAAAGAATTTCCCGGAGAAAACCCTGTTGACGTGGTTGCAAAGCATCGGAGTCAAGTTCGGTGCGGATGTGAATGCCTACACGTCGTTTGACGAAACGGTTTACAACATTTCCAATGTCCCTACCACGCGTGAGAGTATCATCGACTCGTGTATCTTGATTCTACACGATTGGGCGTCGGAGATAGCCTTGGAAGATGAAGAGATTGATAACGAACGAGGTGTAATTACCGAGGAGTGGAGGACACGGGCCGATGCCTCCTCCCGGATGTGGGACAAGTCCATTCCCGTCCTTTTTGCCGGCAGCCGCTATGCCGACCGGATGCCGATCGGGAAAATGGAGATTGTCCAGAATTTTCCCTATCAGCTCCTCCGGGATTATTATCACAAGTGGTATCGTCCCGATTTGCAGGGAATCATTATTGTGGGAGATTTCGATGCCGATCGGGTAGAGAAGAAGGTAAAAGAGGTGTTCGGTAGTATCCGGATGCCTGAGAATGCGGCTGAACGAGTCTATTATCAGGTTCCGGACAACGAAGAGCCGATTGTGGCCATTGCTACCGACAAGGAGGCCTCCAATGCCATTGTTACGATGTTCTTCAAGCATGACCAGATGCCGGGTCAACTCAAAGCGACCATCGCCGGTTTGGCCGATAATTATATAAAGATGGCGATTACTTCGATGTTGAATACCCGCTTGGAAGAGCTTACGCAAAAGGCCGATGCTCCGTTCCTGGGTGCCACTTCGAGCGATGGAGCCTTTGTCGTTTCCAATACGAAAGATGCCTTTGCCGCCGCCGCTGCCGGAACTCCTGAAAAATTGGAAGAGGCTTTTGCCGCCCTGGTTAGGGAGTTGGAACGGGTGAGACGATACGGTTTTACCGAATCGGAATATGAACGGGCCAAAGCACAGATATTGAGTTATATCGATAACCTGTATGCTGAACGGAACAATCGCTACAACTCCTCGTATGTACAGGAATATGTAGATCATTTTATCAACGGCGGCTCCATTACGGGCGTTGAACGGGAGGTAGATTTGTTGAAATCGATTATCCAGGATATTCCTGATGTCGGGTTGATCAACCAGGTAGCGAAAACTCTTATCGGCGATAAGAACATCGCTTTTGCCATAACAGCCCCTGAACAGGACGGTATTTCCTATCCGTCAGCAGAACAGTTGGTCACTCTGTTCCAAAAAATTCGGCAGGAGGAAATAGCACCATACGCCGATACCGTCTCTAACCAACCGCTGATGGAAAATCTTCCGAAGCCGGGACGTATTGTAAAAGAGAAAGAGAACAAACAGTTGGGTACTACTACCTGGACCTTGTCCAACGGCGTTACCGTCATCCTGAAACCGACCGACTTCCAGAAAGATGAAATCGGATTCCGGGCATACAGCCCCGGAGGAGGCTCTCTGTACGACGACTCGGATATCCTCTCGTTGCAGGTGATAAACAGCGTTATGGGCATTAGCAAATTCGGCGGGTTTACACAGACGGAGCTGACCAAAATGCTGGCTGGCAAGCAGGCCTATATATCCAGTTACGTCCAGGATAATTACGAAGGCTTGCAGGGAAGCAGTACGGTAAAGGATTTGAAAACACTTATGCAGCTCATTTACCTGACCTTTACCGATGCCGATAAAGACGAAGCCGCCTTTACCGCCTGGAAAGAGCGGGTGGAAACATCCCTTAAAAATCAGGAGGCCGATCCTGCAACCGCATTCAACGATACCCTCAACATGGCATTGTATCAAGGGCATCCCCGCACATTGCCCGTCAAGTCGCACCAAATAGCCGATATTGATTACGACCGTATCCTGGAAATATACCGGGACCGGTTCAGCGACGCTTCCGACTTTACCTTTACCTTTGTCGGAAACCTGAACCTCGATACCATGCGGGTTTATGCCGAACAATATCTGGCTTCCCTGCCCGATTTGGACAGGAAGGAGAAAGGCAAGTTCAATGTATATCTGCGCAAGGGCAAAGATACTCGCCTGTTTGAAAAGACGATGGAGACTCCCAAATCGTCCGTTACGGCCGTATTCTCCGGCAAATGCAAGTTTACCCCGGAAAATTCGGTCAAGATGGATATCCTTACCGATATTTTACGGCAGATGTACGTTGAGTCGATTCGTGAAAAAGAGGGCGGAACGTACGGAGTTCAGGTGGGCGGCTCCATCGATGCCGGAACCAAAACCTTTGCGCTGAACTTCTCGTTCGATACCAACAAGGAGTTACGCGAGCGGTTGTTGAACCTGGCCTTGCAAGAATTGAAACAGTTGGCAGAAAAAGGCCCCGATCCCAAATATGTGAATTCGGTTAAAGAATATTGGTTGAAATCTCACAGCCAGCACTTGAAAATGAACGGCTATTGGCTGCAAATGTTGGAACTTAACCACAAGTACGGCATAGACAATATCTCCGATTACAATACTTTGGTAGAGAAACAGACCCCTGAAAGCATCCGGAAATTTGCCCGACAATTGTTGAAACAGGGTAATGAAGTGATTGTTTCGATGGATGGGGTAAAAGAGTAACCGGTTTAGGAAAGAGGAATCAATCTTTTGATACGAAAAAAGGAGCGGGAAGAGACCGCTCCTTTTTTCGTATTTTGGGAACAGGGTTATATCACTCCCCTGACTTTGTCGTCGAAAGCAGATAGGGCGGCTTTCGCTCCTTCGCCCATGGCTATCACAATCTGTTTGTACGGAACCGAGGATACATCTCCGGCGGCATATACTCCCGGGACAGAGGTGCGGCAATAAGGGTCTATGACGATTTCGCCCGTTGAGGTCATATCCAACAATCCTTTGAAAAGATTGCTGTTGGCCGTCAATCCTATCTGAACAAATATACCGTCCAACGCAATATCCTGAACCTCGTTTGTCTGGCGGTCTTTCACCCGGATACCGGTCACTTTTCCTTGGTCAGCTATCACTTCGAGTGTCTGGGCATGGACAACGATTTCAACATTGGGCAGCTGTTTGGCTTTCTCTTGCAACACCTTGTCGGCTTTCAGTTCCTCCATGAACTCGAATACGGTAACTTTTGAACAGATGCCGGCCAGGTCGATAGCCGCTTCCAGTCCGGAGTTCCCTCCACCGATGACAGCTACCGGTTTCCCTTGATAGAAGGGCCCGTCGCAATGCGGGCAAAAAGCCACGCCATGTCCGATATGTTCTGCTTCACCGGGAACGTTGAGCCGTCTCCAACGGGCTCCGGTGGCCACGATCAAAGCGGGAGCCGAGAACTTTTCGCCGTTTTTGGTCGTAACCGTTTTTTCTTTTCCGGCGATATCTGCCTGTTCTACCTGGCGGTGTTCCCAAATATCCACCGGATATTGTTCCAGGTGTCTTTTCAGGTCAGACGCCAGTTGGTTGCCCGTTGTCTCGGGTACCGAAATCAGGTTCTCGATACCCACGGTCTCTTTCACCTGTCCGCCGATGCGTTCGGCAACAACCGCTACGCGCAACCCTTTGCGGGCCGAATATATGGCCGCGGCTGCCCCGGCAGGGCCTCCGCCCAACACCAGAACATCGTATGCACGGGTAACATTTTCCTTCGTCGAAGGGAGGGAACCGTAGCGGGATTCCAGTTTACTCAGGAGTTCTCCGAAATCGCTCCGCCCTACGTGCAACAACTCGCCGTCTGCAAAAACAGCAGGTACACCCTGTATATGCAATGCTTCGATTTCATCTGGGAAGATTGCCCCATCTACCGTCTCGTGGCGGATGTTGTCGTTCAGCGTAACCATGGCATTCAGGGCCTGTACCACATCCGGGCAGTTGGTGCAGGTCAGCGAGACATAGGTCGTCAGCTGTATAGGCCCTTTTAAGGCCTTTACCCGGTTGCCGGTATTTTCGTCCGGCAGGTTTTTCCCTTTGCCGTCGCAGTTGAGTATGGCCAGCAGCAACGACGAAAATTCATGTCCGTTGGGGACGGCCCGGAAAGAGATGCCGGTAGGCGTACCGTTTTTTAGCAGGGAGAAGGATAGCCCCTCGCCGTCGGTTACCCGACACGAGATACGGGGAGAACACTCGGCTACGTCATTCAGAAGTCCCAACAGTTCGCTGCGGCTTTCGTGGCCGGGAGAGGCGGATATGTCCAGTAGATATTCCGCTTCGAGTCCTGCGAAGATGGATACCAGTTGCTCTTTGAGGGTTGAATCTAACATGAGTATTTCTATTTAATTCGTTAAATTTTTCCTACCAGGTCGATACTCGGTTTGAGGGTGGCTTCGCCCCTCTTCCATTTTGCTGGACAAACCTCGCCATTGTGTGTTGCCACGAATTGGGCTGCCTCTACCTTGCGGAGCAGTTCATCGGCATTGCGGCCGATGTTATTGTCTTGTATCTCGGCAATCTTGATTCTTCCTTCGGGGTTTACCAGGAAGGTGCCGCGGTAAGCCATTCCTTCCTCTTCAATCATTACGCCGAATCCACGTGAGAGCACGCCGGTAGGATCGGCCAGCATGGGGTATTTTATCTTGCGGATGCTTTCCGAGGCGTCATGCCAGGCCTTGTGTACAAAGTGCGAGTCTGTGCTGACCGAATAAACTTCTACGCCCATGGCTTGAAACTGATCGTATTTTTCGGCAATGTCTACCAATTCCGTAGGGCAAACGAATGTAAAGTCTGCCGGATAGAAGAAAAAGATGGCCCACTTGCCTTTAACGTCGTCGCTGGTTACTTTCTTAAAACTTCCGTTGTGGTATGCCTGTACTGAAAACTGAGGCATTGGTGCATTGATAATAGGTTCCATAATTTTTATTTTTGAGGGTTTATAAATAGTTCTTTTTCGTTGAGACAAACATACGCAGCAATTTTTCCGGTACAAACAAATTTCGATTGATTGTCTTTATACCGTTATTTAGAATAACAATGGTTTTTTGTCTTTTGTTTGGTGATGGGCTGGATGGCAGCTTCGGAGATGGGAGGATAAAATAAAAAAGGTTGTCCTTTCTCAAAGAACAACCTTGAACGTGTGCGGATGACGGGACTCGAACCCACACGTCGTAAGACACTAGATCCTAAGTCTAGCGCGGCTACCAATTACGCCACATCCGCTTGATGCTTTTGCAATGCAAAGGTAATGATATTGTCGGTTTGTACAAAATATTCCGAAAATTTCTTGTGAGCGGGTTATTGACTCCGTTGGCTTTTGTTGGAAAAGAAGAAAGCATTTGGATAAAAAAACGCAGGACAGGAAATTTCCTGCCCTGCGTTGCAGCGAGCACACACTTGACTATTTCAAAACATTCAGCACTGCTTCGTAATTGGGTTCGTGGGTTATTTCAGGAACCAACTCTTCGTAGATGATGTTGAAATCTTCATCGATCACTACAACCGACCGGGCCAGGAGTCCGGCCAACGGACCGTCTGTCATTTCTACTCCGTACGCTTTGCCGAAATCGCTGCTTCTGAATGCCGAAACCGGGATTACCTGGTCAATGCCTTCCGTCGTACAGAAACGGGATTGGGCAAAGGGCAAATCTTTTGAGATAGCCAATATCACGGTATTGGGCATTTGAGCAGCCAGCTGGTTGAATTTTCGCACAGATGTGGCGCATACCGAAGTATCCAGGCTGGGAAAGATGTTCAATACCAGTCGTTTGCCTTTTAAGTCGCAACAAGATAGTTCGGAAAGATCCGATTTTGTCAACTGGAAACAGGGTGCTTTTTCACCGGTTTTGGGCAGCGAGCCGCAGGTATGGACCGGATTCCCTTTCAGTGTTATGGTAGCCATAGTTTTTTATTTTTAATGATTACTTTGTGGGTCGTTTTCATAGAAAGCCGTTATACCTTCTGCCACTTGTCGGGGCAGGTCGGGGCTGTATCCGATATATATGTCGGCAATATCATTGTCAGGAGTCAATAGAAATGCCGATGGAAATCCGGTTACGCCGTATTGGATAAAAACATTCGAGGCGTTGTAAAGCGGAGCCTCGCATTTGAGCCCGCTCTCTTCCCAATATTTCTCCACGTCGCTTCGGGAGTTCTCTTTAAATAACACTTTCAGTTCCGTATTTGTTTCCCGGCACAGGCTGTCGAGCCGTTCAATAGCCGGCGGGCAGAAGCTGGCCTTGGTATCGACAAACAGCAGTACCTTCATCTCCTGGCTGGGTGTCAGGGTAAACCTTTGTACCCCTTCGGAGAGAGTCGGCAGCGAAAAATCGGGAGCCGGACGGCCTCTGAGCTGTTCTGCCCTAAAATTCCCTTTCCTGAAAGAGGCCATGATCTCAGGTTTGTCACGGAGTAACCGTTTCTCGGAGAAGTAATCGTCCGGGAAGTCGAGGCCTGTTAGCGTCTCTTCGTAACGGGTAGTAACTGTTTGCGAGGCCATGTGGCCCGGGCTGTTGACTACCTCTTTATAAGTAGGCAAGAGACTCTTTGCATCGAATTTGTATGTAATTTCCCGCAAGGGGAGGTCTCTTCTTTGCTCTTCCACAAAAACGGTTATGTTCGATGCTTCGCCGTAGGCCGAATCGGTTGTAACAGATATACGCGCGTTAGGGTTATCCCGGAACCGGCATAACTCTTTTTTCATTTCACCCGGCAACTCTCCTACGAAAAGCCCCGAGAGGTGTACGCCCGGTATGATATAGTCGTCCGATTGGCGGGAGAGAAAAGGCGCGACATTCTCCGATGCGTGGTACTCCCGCAACCGTTGGTTGGCAAAGTTGAAATAGTCCCCCTTGCAGTAGCAATAGAAGTCCCCTTTTACAGCCGGGTGTCCGTCGGTTATCTCGATGTAGTACGATGCTCCGCCCAGCGTATCCGAAGCCATTTTCCGGTAAGCCATGTCGAGGGTGTAATCTACCACGCCGTCTGTCAAGGGTTGGGTTATGCTGTATGACACCCGAGACCGGAAACCTTGTATGTCATCCAACCTGTGGATGATGGAGTCCAACGATATTTGACCGTAGATAGGGGTCAATACGGACAAGAAACATAGTAAAGCAACTACTTTCATGGTGTTGTTCTTTTCTTGAATCGTCTTGTTGAAAGATTCTCTTATGAACATATAACTCTTGAACACCTCTTTTTGTTCGGATAGAATAAAAAAATGTAGAAATTTTCGTACGAAATACTTTTTTTTGTCAAAACCTTCCGGCTGTTTGAACAAAATAAGAAGTGTGTTGTTTCCTGATAGATGGACCAAAATAGATGAAGGTTTTTGGGTTTCGGCCATTTTTATTCTATATATCACTTTATCCACTATTTTTACTGTTTTTATGTTTTGGAGGAGGATGGCTGCTTGTCGGCTGTTCTCCTTATTTTATACTCCTGTGAGCCTGTGTGAAAAAGGGTTGATTTGCTTAAATCTTTGGGAATAAAATTCGGGAGTGAACTATTTTTACTACATTTGCCTCAATAAAGAGCTGTAAAAACAGCCCACGAAAAACGAAATTCTTATGTTCTTAATAAAACCGTTAGCGCAATTCGGTCGATACCTCCTGTTGATGCGGCGCGTCTTTTCTGCGCCAGACCGTTGGAGCGAATTCTTCCGGCGCTATGTTACCGAAATATACAAGCTCGGGATTGACTCCATTGCCATCGTAGCTACCATCTCTATTTTTATCGGAGCCGTTATTACCATCCAGATGGTGTTGAACATCATGTCGCCGATGATCCCGGCATATGCTGTGGGGTTGGCTACCCGCGATGTGCTTTTGTTGGAATTTTCCTCCTCCATCATGTGTCTGATCCTGGCCGGGAAGGTTGGTTCCAACATCGCCTCGGAGATAGGTACCATGCGGGTAACCGAACAGATCGACGCATTGGATATCATGGGGGTGAATTCGGCCAACTACTTGATTCTTCCCAAAATTGCCGCCCTTGTGTCCATCATTCCGGTATTGGTAGTATTCAGCATGTTTACGGGGTTGTTCGGTGGCTTTCTGGTCAGCGTGTTTACCCAGATGATTACGGTAACCAAATATGTGTACGGTATACAGGCCATGTTTAACGAATACTATATCTGGTACTCGATTATCAAATCGCTGGTATTTGCCTTCGTCATCAGCAGCGTGGCCTCCTATTACGGTTACAATGTCCGGGGAGGCGCTTTGGAGGTCGGCAAGGCCAGTACCGACTCCGTGGTGGTAAGCAGTGTGATGATCTTGATGCTCGATGTGTTATTGACAAAACTTTTAATGCAATGATCGAAGTTCGGAACGTAACCAAATCTTTCGACGGAAAAACCATTCTCCACGATGTTTCCGCCGATTTCTATACCGGTAAGACAAACCTGATTATCGGCCAGAGCGGCTCCGGGAAAACGGTCTTGATGAAGTCCATCGTAGGTTTGATTGTGCCCGATACCGGGCAAATCCTGTACGATGGAAAAGATTTGTTGGCACTCTCGCAGGGCGAAATACGCTTGCTTAGAAGCGAAATCGGGATGTTGTTCCAAGGCTCAGCCCTGTTTGATTCGCTGACGGTGATAGAAAACGTCATGTTCCCGTTGATGATGTTTACCCGTCAGACGTTGAAAGAGCGGATGAAACGAGCCGAGTTTTGTTTAGATCGGGTGAACCTTACCGGCGCCAACAATCTTTACCCCTCCGAAATCAGTGGGGGAATGCAAAAACGGGTGGCCATTGCCCGGGCCATCGCGCTGAATCCGAAATACCTGTTTTGCGATGAACCGAACTCCGGACTGGACCCGAAAACCTCCCTGTTGATAGATGAACTGGTCAGCGACATTACCAAAGAATACAACATGACCACTATCATCAATACGCACGACATGAACTCGGTAATGGGTATTGGGGAGAATATTATTTTCTTGAACAAGGGCCATAAAGAGTGGGTCGGTACCAAAGAGGATATTTTTACCTCCCAGAGCCAGGCGTTGAACGATTTTGTATTTGCATCCGACCTTTTCAAGGAGGTAAGGGAGTATGTGGTTACAAACAAACAGGGGCATTTGTCGTAATTTTCCGGAGACGGAATCTCAGCCGGATAACATGCCGCTTCTCCCGGCAACGGGATTATGGCTAGTCGGGCGATTCAAATTTTGCTAACTTTGTCAGGAAACAATACCAATAAAAGATTTTATGGATATGGAAGAAAAACAGATGGTGCTACGGACAGAGAACCTGGTCAAGAAATATCGTCAGCGTACGGTAGTAAACCATGTCTCCATCGATGTAAAACAGGGTGAGATTGTCGGGTTGTTAGGCCCGAACGGTGCCGGTAAGACCACCACGTTCTATATGACGGTAGGGTTGGTTACCCCCAACGAAGGCCGCATATTTCTCGATGAGACCGATATTACCAAGTTCCCCGTGTACAAACGGGCACAATACGGCATCGGTTATCTGGCACAGGAAGCATCTGTTTTTCGGAAAATGTCGGTAGAAGACAACATCCGTTCGGTACTCGAAATGACCGACAAGCCCAAAGAGTATCAGAAAGAAAAATTGGAGAGCCTGATTGCCGAGTTTCGCTTGCAAAAGGTGCGCAAAAACCTGGGAGACCAGCTCTCCGGAGGCGAACGCCGCCGTACCGAAATAGCCCGTTGTCTGGCCATCGACCCCAAGTTTATCATGTTGGACGAACCCTTTGCCGGGGTCGATCCGATAGCCGTTGAAGATATCCAATATATCGTATATAAGTTGAAAGAGAAGCATATCGGTATCCTGATAACCGACCACAACGCTCCCGAAACCCTGAGCATCACCGACAGGGCCTACCTGTTGTTTGAAGGACGTATTTTGTTTCAAGGAACCTCCGAAGAACTTTCCGTCGATCCCATCGTGCGCGAAAAGTATTTAGGCCGGAACTTTATTTTTCATCGGAAGAAGTTCGATTGAGTTCTTCCGACATCATCTTTTCAAAGATAGACTTGGCCGTAGCCGCTTGTACCGTTTGTCGGTAGGGTACTTGTTGCCGGTTTTTGAATTGTCTGGCTACCAGAACAAAAACAGCCAATCCGGCCAGTGCAAAGACAAGGTTTCCCCACGACAGCTCCATCTCCATAGCTTCGGTAGTTGTCCATCCCTGTTTGATGACATATTCTGTCGCAACATAAATTGCGTTGTTCAGGGTGTGTACCAAAACGGGAATCCAGATATTTCCGCTCCATACCAGCAGGTATCCGCAGAGGGCACCCAACAAAAGGCGTGGAAAGAAACCGAAAAATTGAAGGTGGATGGCGCTGAAAATAAACGCGGTGATCCAGACTGCCAGGTGTACTCGTTTGAATTTTTCCAGGAACAGGCGTTGCATGACGCCGCGAAAGAGAAACTCCTCGGTGATTCCGGCAGAAACAGCCAGGACCAGCAAGACAAATAGCCAATCGATGGAACTTTCAACGTTCAAGATTTGGTTTACCACCTCTTGTGCGGCATCTTCCTGTCGTCTCATCCATGCTTCCATGCCAGAAAGAGCATCCGGTAAACGTAACTGATAGTTCCACTCTCCGATCAGGCTGATCATAGGCGTAATAGCCAGCAACAGGACGATGGACATCAGACATGGGGATAGTAGCGGGATGCGGTTTGAAAAGAGATATCTTCCTACCTTCCCTTCGCTGAACCAGTATGCTGCCAATAGAGAGGGAGCTAAGAATACGCAGATTGATGTCCATAACTGCATGTTGCACAAAAACGCCCAATTTTGTACCATGGTATTCGGCTGCAACAGTTGGGTTACATCCTCTCCCGAAAGATAGAGGAATACCAACGGAAAGAGAACGGAAAACATCCCCATGAATAAAAAGATGAGGCCGATAAAAATCAGCAGTTTGGCAAAGGGAGAGAATAGAGAAAGTTTCATTGTCGTTTTGTATCGGTTTATCGTCATATCTGAAAAAACGACCTATTCCATACCAGAACAGGTCGTTTGTCGTTTCAGTCATGTAAGTCTTTTTTGAGCTGACCTGCATAGACCGGAGCCCTTCAAACAAACCGCAGGTTATACTATACTCTGGGCCGGGCCTCTTTAACCACCATCGTACGGCCTTCAAATTCTGAGCCGTTCAGTTTCTCGATAGCCTCTTTGGCCTGTTCCTCTTCGGCAATTTCTACAAAACCGAAACCTTTGGATTTGCCCGTTTCTCGGTCTTTTATAATCTTGACGGATTTTACGGTTCCGTACGATTCCATTACCTGTTGCAGGTCGGATTCCTTAACGCGATAATTAAGGTTGCCAATGTAAATGTTCATAAGAATGAGAATAATTTGAAATGAAAAATAGTTCTGAATGAGGTAGAATTAAGCTCGATAATTCCGATTTTGTCGATATTCAACTATGGACATTGGCAGATTAGAATCAATACAATAATTTTCAACATTCCCTGCAAAGGAAACGATAAAAATCGGATAAACAAGATTTCTTATCGTAAATTTATTGAAATCTTCTCTTAGGCATGGATAAAAAAATATTCCATCTATTTTGTCATAAAAATGTCAAAGGAGTTTGATTATAGAAAGATAACCGTTATTTTTGCGCTTCGAAATTCCGCCCCTCCATGGCGGGCTAAATCGATAAAAAACAGAATATAATCATAAGTCTAAACATAAAAAAAGAGTTGTAAGAATGAACGTTTCGCAACAAAACATCGACGACATCAATGCCATTATCAGCATTGATATAGTAAAAGCAGATTACAGCGACAATGTAGAAAAGACATTGCGCAGCTACCGCCAGAAAGCCAATATCCCCGGTTTCCGCAAAGGAATGGTTCCGATGGGCATGATTAAAAAAATGTTTGGCAAATCCATCCTGGCAGAAGAAATAAACAAACAAGTTTCTGAAAAATTGTTCGGTTACATCCGTGAAAATAATTTGAATATACTTGGCGAACCCCTTCCCGACGAATCGCAGGAAAAAATCGATTTTGACAACCAGGAAGATTTCACCTTTAAGTTCGACGTTGCCTTGGCTCCCAAGATCGATGTAAATATCAGCAAAGACGATCAGATTGACTATTACCAGTTACAAGTCAATGACGATATGGTGCAAAAGCAGATTGATGCATTTGCTTCTCGCTTCGGTACCCAGATACAGGTAGAGGAAGCCGGTGAAAAAGATATGTTGAAAGCCAAGTTGACCGAATTGGACGAAAACGGACAGGTAAAAGAGGGGGGCGTTTCGGTATCCAGTACCATCCTCTCGCCGGTATATTTTAAGAATGACGAACAGAAGACGAAGTTTGCCGGTGTAAAAGTAGGCGACAAGGTGATATTCAACCCGTATGCATCGAGCGATGGCAGTGAAGCCGAGTTGGCATCGATGTTGCGAATCGAGAAAGAGAAAGCTGCCGATATGAAATCGGACTTTGAAGCAGAAATTCTCGAAATAACCGGATTCAAACCGGCCGAAATGAACCAGGAATTTTTCGATAACGTTTTAGGAGCAGACAAGGCTAAAACCGAAGAAGAGTTCCGGGCACAGGTGAAAGAGATGATTGCCGGTCAGATGGTCGGTGAAAGCGATTACAAATTCGGTATCGATGCCCGCAAAGCCATAGAAGAAAAGGTGGGAGAGATTGTATTGCCCGAAGCTTTCCTGAAACGTTGGTTGCTCACTACCGGCGAAAACAAGACCCCCGAAAGCGTGGATGCCGATTTCGCCGCCATGGTTCCCGATTTGAAATGGCACCTGATCAAAGAAGAGATCGTGCGTAAATTCGGAATCAAGGTAGAAGAAGCCGACATTATGGATATGGCCAAAAAAGCCACTAAGGCACAATTCGCCCAATACGGTATGATGAACGTGCCCGAAGAGATGCTCGAAAATTATGCCAAAGAGATGCTCAAAACCAAAGAATCGGTTCGGGGCATTATCGACCGGGCTACCGAAGAAAAAATCCTGAAAACTATCAAAGAGAACGTTACCTTAAACACCAAGGAGGTTTCTCCCGACGAATTCTATAAGTTGTTTGAAACGAAATAACCTCTTTGTTTTTAGATACCTATTCTGAAAAAGGCTTTTAGTCTGGACCTCTATCTATCCTGAGGATAAATATATTTGAGCACAACAAATTTATTTATATCTTTGTTAGGAATTTAGAAAGATTAAAAGCCTTTTTTATCTCTGTCCCCAAAGTCGATTGGGAACAGAATATTAACTTGTAAAAGATACAGTTATGAATAACGATTTTAGAAATTATGCCACCAAGCACTTAGGCTTGAATGCGCTGGCATTGGAACAGTATGCCCAGATAACCAGCAGTTATATCTCCCCCACGATCATAGAGGAACGTCAGTTGAACGTAGCCCAGATGGATGTGTTTTCCCGCCTGATGATGGATCGGATTATCTTTTTGGGAACACAGATTGACGACTATACGGCCAATGTTATCCAGGCCCAGTTGCTCTACCTCGATTCCGCCGATCCGGGCAAAGATATCTCCATTTACCTGAATACCCCCGGCGGATCGGTCTATGCCGGTTTGGGCATTTACGATACGATGCAGTACATCAGCAGCGATGTCTCCACCATTTGTACCGGTATGGCCGCCTCTATGGGAGCCGTATTGTTGGTAGCCGGTACAAAAGGCAAGCGATTTGCACTGCGCCATTCGCGTATCATGATTCACCAGCCGATGGGTGGAGCACAAGGACAGGCCTCGGATATCGAGATTACCGCCCGGGAAATTCAAAAGCTGAAAAAAGAGTTATATACCATTATAGCCGACCACTCGGGCAATCCGTTTGAAAAAATCGAAAAAGACTCTGATCGCGACTATTGGATGACCGCAGCCGAAGCCAAAGAGTACGGTATGATAGACGATGTAATGATTAAATCCAAGTAACAGGGAAATATACTATACAAGGAATATGCCCAAACAAGAAGATAGATGCAGTTTCTGCGGAAGAGGCAGAAGCCAAGTTGCCCTGTTGATTTCAGGGATGAACGGATTCATTTGCAATGAATGTGCCGAACAGGCCGACATGATTGTCAAAGAGACATTCCAAAAAAAACGTCAGGCAGCCGATTCACTCGGATTTTCCAAAGAAACGTTACCTCGTCC
>DVNA01000004.1 GCA_018714665.1 Candidatus Gallibacteroides avistercoris
AAGGAAATTTTATTTATAAACAGAAATAAATTACTTTTGTGCTCCGAAATAAATTTGTTTAACACGTTATAAAGCTAAATAAAACAAATAGTCATGTCAAAAGAACCCAAAACACACGATGAGTTGGATACTGTAAATGAAGCGCTTACCAGATCAGAACAATTTATCGAAAAGAATCAGAAAAATATCATAACGGCGGTTATAGCAGTTATCTTGGTTGTATCTGCCATATTGAGTTTCCGTTATTTCTACATACTTCCCAAACAGGAACGGGCACAAGCCGAGATGTTTAAAGGAGTATTTTATTTTGAGAAAGACTCGTTTCAGTTGGCTTTGACCGGAAACGGTACAGACTATGTCGGGTTTGAAGCCATTGCCGACGAACACAGCTCAACCCCCGCCGGAAACCTGGCACAGGCATACGCCGGCATCTCTCACATGCGCCTGGGAAATTATGAACAGGCCATCAAATACCTGAAAGCGTTCGATGCCGACGACGATATGGTAGCTCCTACCTTGATAGGTGCCATTGGCGACTGTTACGTCAATATGGACCAAGTAAAAGAGGGAATCAGCTACTTTGAAAAGGCTGCCAAAAAAGCTGACAACGACTTGATCAGCCCCATTTACCTGAAAAAAGCCGGTATTGCTTACGAAAGCCTGAAAGAGTACGACAAGGCGGTAAAGGCCTACGAAACCATAAAAAATAAATATGCCAGCTCTATGGAAGCATCCGATATAGAAAAATATATCGAGAGAGCCTCCGTTCAGAAATAAAAAGTCGATAACACGCAGAAAAGAGCCGCTCAACGGACAGCGGCTCTTTTCATATAATAACTGTAAAATGGCAACAGCATATCAAAATTTGTCGGATTACGATGTAAACAGCGTACCGGACGCATCCGGCATGACGGTGGCCGTGGTAACGGCCGAGTGGAACCGGAACATTACGGAAAAGTTACTCGAAGGCGCTTGCAACACCCTCGAAAAGCACGGTGTAAAAGCCGAGAACATAAAGGTGGCGCGCGTACCGGGAACCTTTGAACTCACCTTCGGCGCCCAGCAGATGGCCGAAGCGTACAGTCCCGATGCCGTTATCGTTTTGGGATGTGTGGTACGTGGCGATACCCCTCATTTCGATTACGTCTGTCAAGGGGTAACACAAGGAATCACGCACCTGAATACTCTGTTCGGTATTCCCTTCATTTTCGGGGTATTGACCACCGATACCATGCAGCAGGCCGAAGACCGCGCCGGTGGAAAATATGGTAATAAAGGAGACGAAGCGGCTGTTACGGCAATAAAAATGCACGATTTTGCTTGCAAGTTAAAATAATAATTGTACCTTTGCCACGCAAATAAAAAAGGGCGAATACCAGAGTGGCCAAATGGGGCAGACTGTAAATCTGCTGTCTTACGACTTCGGTGGTTCGAATCCATCTTCGCCCACACCTCTTCCAGAGGAAGCCAAGTTTGTTTGCGGGAGTAGCTCAGTCGATAGAGCATCAGCCTTCCAAGCTGAGGGTCGCGGGTTTGAGTCCCGTTTCCCGCTCCAAAAGACCGGAACAATTCTGTTCCGGTCTTTTTTTGTTTATTCCGGTCGTTTTTCCCCTCTCTGGGGGTGTTTCCTCCCTCATTCTCTTTCTGCCGGATAGCCCTGATTCTGATTATAAATTGTATATTTGCAAACAGAAAACAAGATATGCACACCTATATGGAAAAGAAATTTAAACGCACATTGGTAACTACCGCGCTTCCGTATGCAAACGGGCCGGTACACATCGGACATTTGGCAGGCGTGTACGTCCCTGCCGACATCTATACCCGCTACCTCCGCCTTAAAGGCGAGGATGTGATCATGATTGGCGGATCGGACGAACATGGCGTACCCATCACCCTCAAAGCCAAAGCCGAAGGCGTTTCTCCGCAGGATGTGGTAGATCGTTATCACAACATCATAAAAAAATCGTTTGAAGATTTCGGAATATCGTTCGACATATATTCCCGTACAAGTTCGGCGATACATCACCAGACAGCCTCCGACTTCTTCCGTACCCTCTACGACAAAGGCGTCTTTATTGAAAAGACGAGCGAACAGTATTATGACCAGGAGGCGCACCAGTTTCTGGCAGACCGTTATATCACCGGTACCTGTCCCCATTGCAAGAATGAGCACGCTTACGGCGACCAGTGCGAAGCCTGCGGTACCTCGCTCAACGCCACCGACCTGATCAACCCCCGGTCGGCCATCAGCGGAAGTACCCCCGTCATGCGCGAAACCAAGCACTGGTATCTGCCGCTCGACAAATACGAGGACTTTCTCCGCCAGTGGATACTCGAAGGACACAAGGAGTGGAAGCCCAATGTATATGGACAGTGCAAATCGTGGTTGGATATGGGGTTGCAGCCCCGTGCCGTCAGCCGCGATTTGGATTGGGGCGTACCCGTACCCGTAGAGGGAGCCGAAGGAAAGGTACTGTACGTATGGTTCGACGCCCCCATCGGTTACATCTCCAACACCAAGGAGCTGCTTCCCGATACGTGGGAAAAGTACTGGAAAGATGAGGAGACCAAAATGGTCCATTTCATCGGGAAAGACAACATCGTATTCCACTGCATCGTCTTCCCCACGATGTTGAAGGCCGAAGGCAGTTACATCCTTCCCGAAAATGTTCCGGCCAACGAATTCCTCAATTTGGAGGGCGATAAAATATCTACCTCGCGCAACTGGGCCGTCTGGCTGCACGAGTACCTGGAAGAGTTTCCCGGCAAACAGGATGTCTTGCGCTATGTCTTGACAGCCAATGCCCCCGAGACAAAAGACAACGACTTTACCTGGAAAGATTTTCAGGCACGTAACAACAACGAGCTGGTAGCCATCCTGGGCAACTTCGTCAACCGGGCCATGGTACTGACCCATAAATATTTTGCAGGCAAGGTGCCGGTTTGCGGGGCGATGACCGAATACGATACCCAGACCCTCGAAGATTTCAAAAACATAAAAAAAGAGCTGGAATCGTTCATCGAGACCTACCGTTTTCGCGATGCCCTGAAAGAGGCGATGAACCTGGCCCGTATCGGCAACAAATACCTGGCCGATACCGAACCGTGGAAATTGGCCAAAACCGATATGAACCGTGTCGGCACCATCCTGAACCTGTCGTTGCAGATAGCTGCCAACCTGGCCATCGCCTTTGAGCCGTTCCTTCCCTTCTCTGCGAGCAAACTGCGCAAGATGCTCTCCATGCCGCAATGCGACTGGAACCGTCTGGGCGACACCGACATCCTGCCCGAAGGGCTTCAACTGGGACAGGCGGAACTGCTGTTTGAAAAGATAGAAGATGCCGTGGTAGAGGCCCAGATACAGAAGCTGCTCGATACCAAAAAGGCCAACGAACTGAAAAACTATACCCCCCAGCCGGCCAAGGCGAACATCTCGTTTGAAGATTTTACCCGCATGGATATTCGTGTCGGCCGGGTATTGGAGGCAGAACGGGTACCGAAAACCACCAAACTGATGAAATTGAAGATCGATACGGGCATAGACCGTCGCACCGTCGTATCGGGCATTGCCGAACATTTTACCCCCGAGGAGGTAGTCGGTCGGCAGGTATCCATTTTGGTGAACCTCGAACCCCGTAAGATCAAGGGAATCGAATCGCAGGGCATGATTCTGATGGCTGAAAATGCCGACGGCAAGTTGGTTTTCGTACAACCCTCGGCCGAGGTGAAGAACGGCTCCCAAGTTCGGTAATCTTCCTTTTTCATCGAGAAAAGTTGTGCCATGTCCGGAGAGAGTCCCCTGAAAGTCAAAACCCAGCACGCGTTGTTGTGGAATGCGTTGGACAAGGTGGTCTTGCAACTTGTCTCGCTGGCGATTAACCTGATTCTGGCCCGGGAACTGCTGGACGATACCGACTATGGCCTTTGGGGGATGTTGGCCATTTTTGTGGCCATTGCCAACGCCATGACCGATTGCGGCCTTTCGTCGGCGTTGATACGGAAATCCGTCATTTCAGAAAAAGATTACAATACGGCGTTCTATTTCAACCTTGCCTCGTCGTTGCTCCTGTACGGGATACTCTATGCTGCCGCCCCGGCCATCGCCCGTTTTTACGATGAACCGGTGCTGGTACCGTTGTCGCGGGTACTGTTTCTGGTCCCGATTCTCAATGCCGTAGGGTTGGTACAATCGACGCAACTGGCCAAGCAGATACGGTTCAGCCGGCTGACGTTGGTCAATATGGGCAGTCTGCTCTTTTCCGGCGTAGCCGCCATTGCCACGGCCCTGTACGGGTATGGCGTCTGGGCGCTCATCATCCAGCAGGTGGTGTTGGCCGGGTCCAAGAGCTTGTTGCTGTGGATGCTGAACCGGTGGCGTCCCAAGTGGCAGTTCAGCACGGAATCGTTTAAGGAGATGTTCTTTTTCGGGACCAACCTGACCCTCTCCGGCATCTTGAATGTCGTTTTCCTGAACATATACTCCTCGTTTCTGGGGAAGTTGTACAAAGAGGATGTCGGTTTCTATGCACAGGCAGTCCGTTGGAGCGACATGGCGGTTTTCTCCCTGGCCGGGACCATCCAGACGGCCACCTATCCCGTGTTCAGCGCCGTCCAGACCGACACGCAACGGCTTCTTCGCGCCTATCGCAAGACGATGCGTTTTACGGCATTCGTATCCCTGCCGGCCCTGTTGGGGCTGGTTTTGGTCAGTCGGCCGCTGTTGCTTTGTCTGCTGACCGACAAGTGGGCCGCCTCCATCCCCTATATGCAACTGCTCTGTTTGGCCGGTATCTTTACTGTCTTTACGCAGGTGAACCACAATTTCTTGAAGATTGCCGGGAACTCGCGGATGCTGCTGTTGCTCGAAATAGGCAAGATGGCGTTGGTCGGCATCGTGTTCCTGCTTACCTGGCACCTCTCGCCCGTGGCCATTGTGGCCGGACAGGTACTGGTACGGGTAGTGGTCTATTTCTCGAATGCCTATTTCATCGGCAGGGTAGTGGGGTATGGCTGGTGGATGCAGTGCAGGGATATCTTCCCGTACGCCGCAATCAGCGGGGCCATGGTAGTGGTGGGGTATGTAGCGGGGCTTCCCGTTCAGAACATATACGGACAACTGTTCCTGCAAATAGCCATCTGTGCGCTCTTCTACCTGGGCGTCAACAAATGGTTGCATTCCAAGATATTGAGTGAAGTTTTACAGATATTAAAAAAAGAGAAGAGAGAGATATGAAGACGACAGACAATCCTACCGTAAGCGTATTGATGATATGCTACAATCAACAGGAGTATGTGGGTCAGGCGATCCGGAGCGTCATGCGGCAGAAGACGACCTTCCCCGTCGAGTTGATTATCCACGACGATTGCAGTACTGATGGTACGGGAGAGGTCTGTATGCAGTATGCCCGCCGCTATCCAGAGTCGATCCGTTATGTGCGGAACGAAAAAAATGTGGGGTTGGAGGAGAATTTCATCCGTGCCTACCACTTGGCGCGGGGAAAATACATTGCCATTTGCGAGGGCGATGACTATTGGTTGGGACGGAAAAAGTTGCAGCGGCAGGTCCGTGTGATGGAGGCCCATCCCGAGTATGCCATCTGTTTCCATCGGACGCTGAACTACTATATGCACGACGGCAGCAAGAGCCTTACCGCCCGTGAACGGCCCGCTGTTACCACCTTGTACGATTTGGCCCGGAAGAATTATATCTCGAATGTCTCGTGCCTCTACCGCAAGCAGCCGTTCGAGTTGCCCGCATGGATGTCGCAGGTACGCACCTACGACTATGCCATGCACCTGCTCAACGCCTGTTACGGCAAAATCGTCTTCCTTCCGCAGGTGATGGCCGTTTACCGGATACACGGTCGCAGCGTATGGAGCGAGTCGGGTGCCGAGAAGCGTTATCAGATTGCCATGAAGGTGCGTGAATGCGTCATGCTGCATCTGGCCGATACACATCCCGAGGTAGCCGCCATCTTGCGCGAGAAGTACCTGGATAATGCCCAAGCGTTGTTGCGTTATTACCGGGCACAGGAAAACCGCGACGGGTTCGACTCGGTTCTGCGTGAGGTACAGCACTACTTTCCCGGTTTTACGGCGGGCGATGTAGGCGACGCCCTCCCTTCGGGAGGCTCCCCCTTCCGGGCGTTTTTATCTTCGGCCCGGCGTCAGCTTTCAAAATGGTTGCCGCTTCCCGGCAGGCGGATATAGGCGATCAAAGGCTTTCGTAACGCTTCATGATGTCGTCGAAGAGCCTTTCCCGTTTCAGAATCCATTCGATAAATTCCCGGAAAGCACCGTTCCCTCCACAGCGTGAGGTAACTACCTGTACCCGATCCTTGACGTAATCGACGGCATTTGCCGGCGATGCGCTCAGCCCTGCGTGCAGCAACAGCGGCAGGTCGTTGATATCATCCCCCATAAAGGCCACCTCTTGCAGCGTGATGCCCATTTGCTGGCATAGCTCACGGGCCAGCGAGAGCTTGTCTTTTACCCCCAGGAAGATGTGTTCGATGTGAAGTTTCTCGCCTCTTTTCCGGACAATCTCGGTATTCTCTCCCGTCATAATGGCTACCGGAATACCCAGGTCGCGGCAGAAAATCACGCCCCAGCCGTCGGCTACGTGGAAGCGTTTCATTACATCGCCCTCGCGGGTATAGTACATTCCCCCGTCGGTCCATACACCGTCTATGTCGGTAATTATCAGTTTCGGTAACATGGTTATAGCAATTTTTCTTTTAGGATAAATTCGGCAAATGCCCAATCCAGCGGCGAGTCCAGGTCGAGCGAGTGGAGCTCGTCCATCTCCCACTTGCGGATACGTTCGAACCGCGCGAGCGGTTTCTCCCGCAACGTTTGCGGACGTATCACGTAAACCGCCCCGTTGTATTCCCACACCGGAGGGGCTTCCTGTCGGCGGGTGTAGCATCCTTTCCCTTTCGAGATGCGCAGAAAACCCGCTTCGTCCGTCTCGAACAGGTTATAGTAGGGGTTGGCCGAGGCCTGTTTGACCGACACCACCATATCGGTATCGTCGTCGTACAACGCTGTGGCGCCGGCTACATCTTCTACCCGCCGGAAAGGCGAGGTAGGTTGCAACAAGATGACGGCATCGAACTGACGTCCGGCCTGTTGGTAGTGGTCTAAGGCGTGCAGGATTACCTCCCGGCTGCCCGAGGTGTCGGACGAGAGGGCCTCCGGACGGACAAACGGTACCCGCAATCCATATCCTTCGGCAATCCGGATAATCTCTTCGTCATCGGTCGATACGCAGATGTTTTCCGCATCGGTCAGTTGCAGAGCCATTTCGATGGAGTAACCTATCAGCGGGATACCTGCCAGCGGTTTCCGGTTTTTATGGGGAATCCCCTTGCTCCCTTTGCGGGCGGGAATCAGGTAGAGTCCGTTCATGGGTATCAATAGTTTATGTGTTTGGCCAATTCTTGTACTTTTTTGTAGTCGTCCGGTTTGCCGATGTCTATCCAGTATCCGATGATCGGGTATTTGATTACCCGTTTGTTGCGGCAAATCAGTTCCGTAATCAGGTCGGTAGCCTGGAATTTCTCCCCTTGGGGGATGAGCGAAAGCCATTCCCGTTTTATCAGGTATATGCCGGCATTGGCATAGTAGGTGTAGTTGGGTTTCTCTTCCAGACCGGTGATGCAGTTGCCCTCGGTTTCGACGATGGCGTAGGGGACATTGACACTGTACGGGACGGTGGCAATGGCCATATCGGCTTTCGAAGCGATGAACTCGGCATAAAACGCTTCGTAATCGATGTTGGTAAAGAGGTCGGAGTTCATAATCAGGACGGTGTCGTGGTTGAATTCCGGGATGAGCCCTACCGCCCCGATGGTTCCCAGAAATGCCGGTTCGGTAATGCAGGTTATCTGGCAATCGGCCGATAGTGCCGACTCCTCGAAATGACGGACAATCTGCTCGCCCAAATAGTTGACCGTAACGTAAAAGCGTTCCACGCCGTAATCTTTCAGCCGGGCGATGTTGTGGTCGATGATGGCCCGTCCTCCCACGTTCAGCAGCGGCTTGGGGGTGGTATCGGTCAAGGGCCGCAGCCGTTCTCCCCGTCCGCCCGCCATGATGACGGCATCTATGGGCAGGAGCGATTTTTGTTTGCTGAAATCATATACCTTTTCAATCGTTCCGTCTGCCCGCAGGAAGGGAACCAGCGATAACCGTATCTGTTTGTACTGGCGGATTCTTTCCACCGAGAGGTTGGACTCCGACAGGGCGTGGAAGCGGGTGTGCATGATCGTATTGACGGGGTCGTCTAACGTACTGCCGGAGAGCAATCCCCGCCGTATGTCGCCGTCTGTCAGGGTTCCCACCAGTACCTCCCGTTCGTCTGTTACCAAAAGCGTCAGGATGGTCCCGCTTATTTTCTGCATGGCATCGCGGATGGTGGCCGAATGGGGGATCAGGTAAGAAGAGTATTCGAGCGTCATAGTTGTTTCAGGTCGTAAAAAGATTTGGGTATTAGGCGACGGAAATCGTCCTGTTGTTTCAGTATCTCCACAATTCTCCGGGCCGTGTCGGGTTGTTCGTACGGATTGGTCGTCGAGGCGGCTGTTTGCGCCATTTTATCGGAAAAGGCCGTTCTAATGGCCGCTTCAATAGCTTTTTCCGAGCACTCACAATCGATAACCGACGAGGCTTTTAACCGACCCTTCTGCCGGTTCCCGATATTGACGGTAGGGATGCCGAACGAGGGGACCTCCAATACTCCGCTCGACGAGTTTCCGACCACGGCCGACACGTATTGCAGGCAGGAGAGGTAACGCAGGTGTCCCAACGAAGGGTAGGCCGCACACCGTTGGGGATGTGCGGAGACATATTCCGTTATCAGCGAGATAATCTCCCGCCCCTGTGTGTCGGAGTTGGGATGCGTGAAGAGTATCTTGGTTTGGGGAAAGGCATCGAGCGCCCGTAACAGCTCTTTCAGCTGTTCGGTGGCCGGGTGCGATTCGAGTGTTTCGGGATGGAATGTAACGAGCAGGGTCGGGCAATCCAACGAAAAGGCGAGGGCGTTTTCCAGCTCCTCTTTTCCCAACAGGGGCAGGTGGCGGATGTTGTCCACCCCCAGGGCTCCGACGTTGAATACGGTCGAGGGGTTTTCGCCCAGCTGGATGATTCGGTTCCGATAGACCTCGGTCGAGGGGAAGTGCAGGTGGCTCATCTTGGTGATGGAGTGGCGTATGGCGTCGTCGAAGGCGCCCTCGGTAACATCCCCTCCGGAGATGTGTGCCACCGGTATTTTGTAGAGCAGTGCGGCCGAGGCGGCAGCCAGCATTTCATAACGGTCGCCTAAGAGTACGATCAAATCGGGTTGCAGCGATTCGTAGGCATCGGCCAGCCCGATCATGCCCAATCCCGTTGATTTGGCCGTGCCGTTGGCCGTGTCGGAGGATAGCAGCATCTCTACCTTCCGGTCTATCGTAAATCCGTCGGCCTCGATCTCCCGGTAGGTCAAGCCGAACTCCGGGGAGAGGTGCGTGTTGGTAGCGATGATTTGCAGTTGCCACGACGTTTCCGCATCGATGAGGTGCATCAATCGGCTCATTAATCCATATTCGGCACGGCTGCCGGTTACCACGCAAATCTTTTTCATAGGGTAATCAGTTCGTCGGGTTTATAGTCTCTGTTTGCCGGAGTTCCGATGATTTCGTTCCATTTCATCGGAGAAATACCGATTCCCGGCCGTTTGGTCGTCAGGTTGTTTTCGGTGAACAGTTCTCCTTGACGGATCTCGGTGGCCGCCACAATGCTTTTGCGGGCTACGGCCCGGTTCTCCGCTTCTCCGGCGAGGGGTTGCTTGGTCTCTCCCTCTAAGGCTTTTTCTACGGCCCGGATAGAGGCTACCAGCTGTTTCAGCTCTTCGGGTTCGATGGAGGCTTTGTGGTCCGGCCCCGCCATCTGGCGGTCGAGGGTGAAATGTTTTTCAATCACGCAAGCTCCCAACGCCGCGGCGGCCACGGCAATGGCCGTTCCCTCGGTGTGGTCCGAATAGCCTGTTTTGACCCCGAATATCTCTCCTAACCGCCGCATCGCATGCAGGTGGACATCCTCGTACGGGGCGGGGTATTCGGTGGTACAGTGCAGCAGGGTGATTTTCTCTTTGGTCAGTCCGTTGGCTGTCAATACCGACAGGGCCTCTCCAATCTCTTCGAGCGACGACATGCCGGTAGAGAGGATAATCGGTTTCCCGCTCCGGGCAATCTGAACCAGGTAGGGGTAGTTGGTAATTTCGCCGGAGGGGATTTTCCAGGTGTCGATGTCGAGCCGCAACAGCAGGTCGATGCTCTCCTGGTCGAACGGCGATGAGAGAAAACCGATTCCCCGGCTGGCGCAATAGTCGGCCAGCAGGTAGAAGTCCGTCTCCGACAGGGCGAGCCGTCGCAACATATCCAGTTGGTTTTCGTCGGTCGTCTCCGGTTGGTTCTGGCGTTGGTATGCTGCCTGGGGGGCAGCTGCCGAAGCCAGTTTTTCGGGGACGAAGGTTTGGAATTTCACATAATCGGCCTTTGCCTCAGCCGCGGCATCTATCAGCCGTCGGGCTATGGCGATGTCGCCGTTGTGGTTTACCCCGATCTCTGCAATAACGATGGTCTTCATAGCGATTGTGTCCGATGGGCCGGTTGCCCGATGTAGGTTCCCGGTGTGATGATGTCGCGGCTTACCAAACTTCCTGCGCCTAAAATAACCCGTTGTGTGACGGATATGCTGTGGAAAACGGTACAGTTACTCCCGATAAAGCACTCTTTGCCTATCTCTACCTCTCCGTTGAGGATGGCTCCGGTAGAGAGGTGCGTGTGCGAATGGACGATGGTGTCGTGTTCGACGATGGCCCCGGTGTTGATAATGCAGTTTTCGCCTATTTTAGCCCCGGCATTGACTACGGCCCGGTTCAGGATGATGGTACCCTCCCCGATTTGGGCGTGCCGCGAAACGACGGCGTAGGGAGAGATGAGGGTGGCGAATTGGCCTCCCATGATTTTTATCTGGTCGAATATGGCAACGCGCCGGGCGGCCGACTTGATCTGTCCCAACGTAATCAGAAATTCGTGGTCGGTCTCTACCCATTGGGCAAACTCGTCGTCCGTCCCCACGATGGGGTAACCTAAAACCGTTTCTCCTACCCGTTCGGGTACGTCCAGAATTCCTTCTATCATTACGTTGTCCATGAGTTCAATCGCGTTGATGCACGATTTACAGTGGCCTCCGCCTCCAATTAAGATTAGTTTTTTCATAATACCACGCTGCTTGGAATGTTAATAATTCGCTCTTCTAACCAGTGAGCGTTTGTCAAGTGGTCGTGTTGGCACTGTTCGAACATGGGCAACTGGGTCATCAGTCGCCATGCCGGACGGGTCATGACGCCGTTATCATTGCTGTATGCCAGAAATTCATCTCGCGATTCCTTGTCGGGCATAATCAGTGTATTCAACCAATAGTTCGATTGACACCCCTCCGGTTCGGTAAAAAACGAAACCGGCAACGCCTCGAAAAATGCGTTGTAGCGGTGGGCAATCTCTCGTTTCTTTTCGATGAAAAGGGGCAGATTCTCCATTTGTGCACACCCTAAGGCAGCGTTGATGTTGGGCATCCGGTAGTTGTATCCTATCGCATCGTGTACAAATTCCCACCGGTGGGGCAGTTTGGCCTGGGTAGTCAGGTGTTTGGCCCGGGCTCCTAAGTCGGCATCTTGAAAAAGCAACATCCCGCCTCCTCCCGTGGTGACGGTTTTGTTTCCGTTAAAACTTAAAACGCCGATTTTACCGAACGTTCCGGTATGTTTCCCCTTGTAGAAGCTACCCAAACTTTCGGCGGCATCTTCCACCACGGCGATGTGGTACCGGTTGCAAACCTCCAACAATTCGTCCAGGTGTACCGGGTGCCCGAATGTGTGCATCGGTACGCAGGCTGCAATCCGGTTTCCGGTTGTCCGGTTGTAACAACCATCGCCCCGCATCTGGGCATTCTCTTTCAACCATTGCTCCACGGCGGCGGGGGATAGCCCCAACGTGTCGCGGTCCACATCCAGAAATACCGGACGGGCGCCGATGTAGCTGATGGCATTTGCCGTAGCGATGAAAGTGAGGGGTTGGGTAATCACTTCGTCGTATTGCTTTACGCCGGCCAACAGCAGGGCCATGTGCAGGGCGTTGGTGCCGTTTACGCAGACAACGGCCCGGGCCGCTCCGGTATAGTCGGCCACCATCTCTTCGAAACGATCTACAAATTTCCCTACGCTCGATACGAACGTAGAGTCGATACACGCTTCCAGATAACGCTTTTCGTTCCCTGCAAAACAGGGTGCGTGCAGCGGAATTGTTCCCTCCGTCCCCGCATAGAGCGTTTTTATGAATGATACGATCTGGTTATACATTGTATATCTGCCATTTGTAGTTCTTTAAATGTTCGGGTTGGGTAAACCATTGTACGGTTTTCGACAACCCCTCTTCTATGGTATGTCGGGGGGTGAAACCGGTCAATTTGTGTAGCAGCGAGTTGTCTCCCCACAACCGGAAAACTTCCGATTTCACCGGACGAATCCTGACCTTATCTTCGATAAAGCGTACCTCCTCTTTTCCCATGATCCGGGCAATCAGCGAGAGAGTGTCGCGCATCGATATTTCGTAGTTGGAGGCGATGTTCACCTCCTGTCCGATGGCTTCGGGGCATTGTGCCAGGGCGATAAAACCGGCGCAGGTATCCTCCACGTAGTTGAAATCGCGGGTGGGCGAGAGCGATCCCAGTTTAATCTCTTCGGCACCGTTGGCGATTTGCGTGATGATGGTGGGGATGATGGCTCTGGCCGATTGACGGGGTCCGTATGTGTTGAACGGACGGGCAATGATTACCGGCAAGTCAAAAGCGCTGTAAAAACTCTTTGCCAGGGCGTCTGCTCCGATTTTGGAGGCGGAGTAGGGCGATTGCGGCTGTTTGGGATGGTTTTCGTCGATGGGCACGTAACGGGCTGTCCCATATACCTCGGAGGTGGAGGTTACCACCACCCGTTCCACCTTTTCTTCCCATGCGGCCTGGCAGATGTTGAGCGTACCCTTTACGTTGGTATCTATGTAGCTGTCGGGGGCGATGTACGAGTAGGGTATGGCGATCAGTGCGGCCAGGTGGAATACCGTGTCGATGCCCTGCATGATATGCCGGCAGAGATGGGGGTCGCGTACATCGCCCGCTACCACCTCCAAAGCAGGGTGTTCCAATCCTTCGAGCCAACCCCGGTATCCGAACGAGTTGTAGTAGGACAGGGCCCGTACCCGGTATCCTTGTGCTAAAAGCATTTCGGTCAAATGCGAACCGATAAAGCCGTCTGCTCCTGTAACCAATATATGCTGCATAGGCAATCTGTTAAAGTTCTGGTTCTATTTTTATACGCTCAAACGCATCGATGTACGAGTTGGGCGTGATGTTGAAAATCTCTTTGTGCAGATAGCGTGCATACGCTTTTATCTGGAAATAGCCTTTGAACACGACGTACATGTGGTAAAGTATTTCGTAAAGTTTCGACGACTGGTCGTTGTGGTCGCGTGCCTTTACCTGTACGGCCTGTTGGGTATAGAAGTGTTTGGCGCCGTAATATACGGTGTTGTCGTCGTCCACCATCACCTCCGATAGCCAGGAGTGTTCGGCCCCGGCCAGGTAGAGTCGCTCGAAGGGCATCCGCAGCCCCAACATGATGGCCGGAATCAGGACATTGTGCGGACGGGGCATCCCCCAGCCTTTTTTGTAAAGGGGATAGGTTATGCATTTGAATCCCTCTACCGGAGTGGTATTGTAGAAATGCAGAAAGATGTTCGGGTTCTTCGCCACCAGCTCCTGCCAGGTTTTGTGCGAACGGGACCGGACGGGCATGAACAGGTGCATCGGCCAGGTTACCGTTTGCGAGATAGTCCCGAAGAGCCGTTCGGTCGATTCGGGTTGAAGCCAGAAATAGGGGTCGGCCACCACGTACAGTTCCGGTTTTACGACGGTAAATTGTTTGGAACAGGCCGAGAAGTTTACCATCAGGCAACATTTGTCCTGCCAAAAGGAGGGCGATTTCTCAATGAGTCCGTTCAACGAGGGGCCGTTGCCCATCACCACCAACTCTTTGGGATGGGTAACAGACAGGGGTACGTCCGTATGGAATTTTGTAAAAAGGAGAATTTTTACAAAACTGAGAGCCGTTTGTACGCAATCGGCGGTAAAATATTGCATCTTGTCTAAAAACGGAGTCATAGTTTACGGCCTATTTTTTACAAATGTACATAAACTTTTCGTGAAACGAAAAAAATATTATCTTTGTCTAAGGCAGACCGCTTGCCGTTTGAGTGATATATGGAGAGATGAAAGTACTATTTGTCAATACATACGAGTCTCGTGGAGGGGCCGCTATTGCTTGCCGGAGGCTTGCCCGGGCAGTGTCGAGAGCCGGCGTCGATGTCCGTCTGTTGGTACGCGAACCTTTTTCCGGCGTAGATCAGAGAATATCTTCCGTCTCCTCTTCGCGGATGGCCCGGATGTTGAATTTTTTCCGGTTTGCCTGGGAGCGGTTTACCATTTTTCTGTACAACCGGTTTTCGCGCCGCAATCTTTTTGCAGTCTCTATTGCCAACACGGGGGAGGATATCTCCCGGCGCAAGGAGGTACAGGAGGCCGATGTGATTCACCTGCATTGGGTAAACCAGGGTTTTTTATCGATCAAGGATATTCAGCGGCTGACGGAGCTGGGGAAGCCTGTTGTCTGGACGATGCACGATATGTGGCCGTTTACCGGCATTTGCCATTATGCCTGGCAGTGCCGCCGTTTTGAAGAGCGGTGCGGCTGTTGCCCTTTCCTCGTCTCTCCCGGTGAAAACGATTTGTCGGCCCAGGTATTGGAACGGAAACAGAAATGGAAATTCTCCGATATCTCTTTCGTCGCTTGCAGCCGGTGGCTGTGCGACAATGCCCGAAAGGCTTCCCTCTTGCAAAACAGCGACGTCTCGAATATCCCCAATCCCATCGATACCAACTTCTGGAAACCCCAGAACAAGCAGGAGGTACGCAAGATGTTCCGTTTCCCCGAAAAGCGGAAATTGCTGTTGTTTGTCGCCGACAACGTCTCCGATACGCGCAAAGGCATTGCCTACCTGTATGAGGCGCTGAAAATATTAGAGTTGAAAAAGGCCGATTTAATCGAAAAAATGTCGTTGGTCATATTGGGTAAGAGAAGTCGCGACGTATCGTTGCAGTCGCCCTTTCATACCATACCGATGGGTTATCTCTCCGATGCCAAACAGATTTGCCGGTTGTACTCGGCCGTCGATCTGTTTGTAACGCCGTCGCTCGAAGACAACCTGCCCAATACCGTTATGGAGGCCATGGCCTGCGGCTGTCCGGTAGTAGGATTCCGTATCGGGGGAATCCCCGAAATGATAGACCACCTTCAAAACGGATACGTGGCCGAGAGCCGCTCTTCTGCTGACCTGGCCAAAGGGATAGAAGAGATATTGTTTTCAGAGAACTATTTTTATTATAGCACCCAGGCCCGTTTAAAGGTACAACAGTCCTATGCTGAGCCCTATATTGCCCGGCAATATATGGATTTGTATCAGATATTATTGGATAAAAAATATGAATAAACCGCTCTTCTCCGTTATTACCGTTACATACAATGCCGAGCAGGTTGTGTTGCCGACGTTGAAAAGCCTCTCGTCGCAAACCTGTACCGATTATGAGCACCTGGTAATCGACGGGGCTTCTACCGACCGTACCCTTGCCGTAGTAAAGGAGTTCGACTCTTCCCGGTTGCGCATTATTTGCGAACCGGACAAGGGGTTGTACGATGCCATGAACAAGGGGATGGCCGCCGCTTGCGGGCAGTATCTCCTCTTTTTGAATGCCGGCGACTCCTTTTTCGACCCGCAGACGTTGCAGTCGCTCAAACAGCAGATAGAGGAGGCTTCGTCGCCGGATATCATCTATGGCGAGACCGCCTTGTGCGACGATGCCGGGAATCTGGTCGGGATGCGCCGGTTGAAAGCACCCGAGAAACTGACGTGGAAAAGTTTCCGGAACGGGATGTTGGTTTGTCATCAGGCCTTTATTGCCAAACGGGAGATAGCCCCTCCCTATGATTTGACTTACCGTTTCTCTGCCGATTTCGATTGGTGTATCCGTTGCATGAAACAGGCCCAGACCATTCATAACAGCCACCGGGTACTCATCCGTTACCTTTCCGAAGGGTTGACTACCCGCAACCACAAGGCCTCGCTGAAAGAGCGTTACCGGATTATGTGCCGTTATTACGGTCGTATCCCCGTATCGTTGCTGCACCTGTGGTTTGCCGTTCGGTACTATTATGCCAAATGGATTGTAGGTAGGGTATAGTATATTACCCTTTTCATCGAAAAAATACCCCTGAAACTTTATTGTATCAGGGGTATTTTTTATCAGGTTATTTAGCCTCTTTTTCTTTCTTTTTCCGGATGAGCGGGACGGCGATGGTTGCCGCAAACAGCAATCCGATCAGAGCGAGGGCGATGAAAGCAATGGTTTCGGAGTTTTTGACCGAATCGGGATCAAACCGGAACAGTACCTCGTGTTTTCCCTCCGGTATTTGCAGGGCGCGCAATACATAGTCGGCACGTACCTCTTTGGCGGGTTTCCCGTCGATGGTTACCTTCCAGCCGTCGGGGTAGTAGATTTCCGAGAATACGGCTAATCCGCCATTTACGGAATTGGCGGTATAGGTCAGTTCGTTGGGTTTGTACGAGGTGAGCTGGATGGTGTCGCCCGGAGTTTTGTTCAGGACGATGTTACCCAGGGCCTCTTTGAACCGCACATCGATTACTGCGGTATCCAGCGGGTTGAGGTGATCCAGTGCCTTCATCTCTTCGTCGGCGCTGTTGACCCATTGGATGGACGATACGAACCATCCGTTGCCCAAGGCTCCGGCGTTGCGTTGCACATAGGGTTTCCCGTTCTCATCGTTCTGGATGATGTATTTCGTATTGAGCATATTGAGAACCTGCTGGTTTCCTTTGGAGAGTTGGTGTTCTATCAGGTCCTGGTAACGTCTGAGCTTGGCAGCGTGGTACCCCCCTATCGATTTGTGGTAATAGGAGGTGGTGGGGTCGCTGAACGGGTTCTGTACCGTCAGGTTGAAGACGCGGTAGTTCGGGTCTTTGTCTTGCAGAATCTCCTTGTCGGCTTCTGTCATCGGGAACGGATTGGACAGTTGTCTTTTGGGTACGAAGTTACTGCTGTTCAGGTACCGTTTGTCAACCGTATAGAGGTCGCACAAAATCAGGGCCCCGATAGCTGCGATGTAAGTGTATTTCTTTACCCGTTGGGTAGCGTACAGGTAGGTTAGTCCGGCTCCCAGCAGGATAATTATCAGGCTGCGCCAGGCATCGGCGGTAAAGATGGACCGACGGACCGATTCCAGGTAGGCCAGTATCTGTTGTACCTGCGGGTTTGCTTTTGCCTGCGGCAGGAAAGCCATCTGTTCCTGTTGGCTCAGGAATGAAAAGAAGAGGTTCGGGAAGAGGGCGAAAATCAGGGCTACACCGGCGGTAATTTCAAGAGAGAACAGCGTGGCGTGTTTCTTCTCTTTCAGGATGGCCGGATTCTCCAAAATCTCTTTCAACGCCAAAATGGCCAGTACCGGGATACAGAACTCGGCAATAACCAGCATACTCGATACCGCCCTGAATTTGTTGTACATCGGGAAGTAGTCGATAAACAGGTCGGTCAGGGGCATGAAATTCTTTCCCCAGGCCAATACGATGGAGAGTACCGTTGCCGACAAAAGCGCCCATTTCAACGGGCCTTTTACGATAAAACAGCCCAATATGAAGAGCGTCAGGACGAAGGCTCCCACATATACCGGTCCCGAGGTAAAGGGTTGGTCTCCCCAGTACCTCATCTGTTGGGCGATTACCTGTCGGTATTGTTGGGGAACCTCTTTTACCAGATCCGGTTCCTGTCCGATAAATACCGAACGTCCACCTTTTACATCCGGCACTAACAACGACCAGGTCTCTCCCAGTCCGTAGCTCCAACTGGTGATATAATCTTTTTCGAGCCCGGCCAATCCGCTTTTGGCCACATTTTCGGGATGGGCCAGTTCGGAGAGTCCCCGGGTAGATTCTTTGCTGTATTCGTATGTATTGTACAGGTTGGGCCAGTTGGCGGCCACCGCCAGCAACGCGGCGATAACCAGTACGCCCGAGGCCTTGAAAAATTCGGCAATGCGCTTCTCCTTGACATAGGCTATACATTCGCAAACCACCAGTGCTAAGATGATGAACAGCGAGTAGTAGGTCATCTGTACGTGGTTGGCGGCAATCTGGAATGTAGCGAAGAGTGCTGCCAGAAAGGCTCCTGCCAGGTATTTACCGCGATAAACCAGCAGGATACCGGCAATCGTGGGGGGGATGTGGGCCAGCGTGATGAATTTCCACAGGTGTCCTGCCTCGATCAGGATAAAAAAATAGGAGGAAAAGGCGTAGGCAATTGCGCCGATAACGGCCAGATACCACCTCATCCTGAGCGTAATTAACAGGATAAAGAATCCTACCAGCATGATGAATACTAACGAGACGGGGGCCGGCAGCCACAACCGGTAGGCGTTTTCCAGAAACCGTACTACTGCTGAGGGGGCGTAGCTGGGGGTAATCTGGTAATTGGGCATCCCCGAGAAGAGGGAGTTGGTCCACCGGGTAACCTCCCCGGTTTGTTCGCGAAACGCTACTCCTTCCTGCCCGACGCCGATTCCCTGCATCGTGTCGGTCTGTAAGAGTACCTTTCCTTCGGCGATGTCCGGCATGAAAAATACGACCGAGATAACGACGAAAAGGAGAATTGAAATCAGATAGGGAAGCGATTTTTTTACCTGTGGTATCATGTATGTAATGGGTTTGAAGCCGGGGAGAAGAGCCTCCCCGGCGGTATGCAACGGTTAATAGCGATAGTGTTCCGGTTTATAGGGCCCGTCGGGAGAAACCCCGATGTATGTGGCCTGTTTGTCGGTAAGGCGAGTCAGCTTCACGCCGATTTTTTCGAGGTGCAGGCGGGCAACCTCTTCGTCCAGCTTTTTGGGCAGGCGATAGACTCCTATCGGGTAGGCTGTCTTGTACAGCTCCATTTGTGCCAGCGTTTGGTTGGTAAAGGAGTTGCTCATCACGAACGAGGGGTGTCCGGTGGCGCAACCCAGGTTTACCAGCCGGCCGTCGGCCAGCAACAGGATGGAGTGCCCCTGGGGGAAGAAGTATTGGTCTACCTGCGGTTTGATGTTCCGGCAGCGGATACCCGGATATTGCTTTAATTTTTCTACCTGTATCTCGTTGTCGAAGTGTCCGATGTTGCATACGATGGCCCCGTTCTTCATGTTTTCGAGGTGCTCGATGCGGATGATGTCGCAGTTGCCGGTCGTAGTAACATAGATGTCTCCTTGCGGGAGGGCATCTTCGACGGTGGTTACTTCAAATCCCTCCATGGCGGCTTGCAGGGCGCATATCGGGTCTATCTCGGTAACGAGCACGCGGGCCCCGTAACTGCGCATGGAGTGGGCACACCCTTTTCCCACGTCGCCGTATCCGCATACTACTACCACCTTGCCGGCAATCATGATGTCGGTAGCTCTTTTGATGCCGTCGGCCAGCGATTCGCGGCAGCCGTACAGGTTGTCGAATTTCGATTTGGTAACCGAGTCGTTTACGTTGAAGGCGGGGAACAGCAGCTTCTTGTTCTCCATCATCTGGTACAGGCGGTGTACGCCGGTGGTGGTCTCTTCCGAAACGCCTTTTATATCGGGCAACATCCGGCTCCACAACCGGTTGTCGGCTTTCAGCGTTTGCGAGAGTATCTTTACCAGCTCTATTTCGTCTTCGGATTCGGCATTCGGGTTTAATACATCTTCTCCCTGTTCGGCGCGGTAGCCGGTATGTACCATCAAGGTGGCGTCGCCGCCGTCGTCAACAATCAGGTTCGGACCTTTCCCTTCGCCGAAACAGAGGGCTTGCAGAGTACACCACCAGTAATCGGCCAGCGTTTCGCCTTTCCAGGCAAATACGGGGACGCCTGCGGCGGCGATTGCGGCGGCTGCATGGTTCTGTGTAGAGTAGATGTTGCAGCTGGCCCAGCGTACCTGGGCTCCCAGTTCAACCAATGTCTCGATTAATACGGCCGTTTGGATGGTCATGTGCAGCGATCCCATGATGCGGGCGCCTTTCAGGGGTTTCTGTGCCCCGTACTTTTCGCGCAGGGCCATCAATCCGGGCATCTCTTTTTCGGCCAGTTCTATCTCTTTCCGGCCGAAATCGGCCAATGTTATGTCGGCCACCTTGTAAGGCAGGTTGGCAAATAGTTCTTGTGTCATAGTTCTATTGATATTTTGCCTGCAAAGGTAGTCGATAATTTTTATTTTCAGCAACTTCTCCTTTGCAAACGGTGTTCACGAATAAAGAGAGGGACGCTCCCGGCACGGGGAAAACATCTCTCTCTTTTTTATGGGTTGTAAAAGGGCATCGTTCCCTTGGGTTAGTCGATGATGTCGAATCCGGTATAGGGAACCAGCGCTTTCGGTATCCGGATTCCTTCCGGGGTTTGGTTGTTTTCCAACAAGGCTGCTACGATACGGGGCAGTGCCAGGGCACTCCCGTTCAGGGTATGCGCCAGTTGCGGCTTTTTGTCTCCGCTCTTGTAGCGGCATTTGAGCCGGTTGGCCTGGTAGCTTTCAAAGTTCGATACCGAGCTTACTTCGAGCCAGCGTTTCTGGGCGGCCGAGAATACCTCGAAGTCGAACGTGATGGCCGATGTAAAGCTCATGTCCCCTCCGCACAGGCGGAGAATCCGGTAGGGCAGTTCCAGCGCTTGTACCAGGCTCTCTACGTGCGCAATCATTTCGTCCAGCGATTGGTAGGAGTGTTCGGGCGTGTCGATGCGGACAATTTCTACTTTGTCGAATTGGTGCAACCGGTTCAGTCCGCGTACATCTTTTCCGTACGAACCTGCCTCGCGCCGGAAGCAGGCTGAGTAGGCCGTGTTCTTGATCGGCAGATCGGCTTCGTTCAGGATTGTGTCGCGGTAGATGTTGGTTACCGGTACCTCAGCCGTGGGGATGAGGTAGAGGTCGTCTTCGTTGCAGTGGTACATCTGTCCCTCTTTGTCGGGCAGCTGTCCTGTTCCGTAACCCGAAGCGGCGTTTACCACGTACGGGGGTTGTATCTCTTCGTAACCGGCGTTGCGGGCTTTTTCGAGGAAGAAATTGATCAGGGCCCGTTGCAACCGGGCGCCTTTCCCGCGATATACCGGGAATCCCGCTCCGGTGATTTTTACTCCCAGTTCAAAGTCTATCAGGTTGTATTTCTTGGCCAGTTCCCAGTGGGGCAGGGCATCTTCCGGCAATTCGGGAACGATACCGCCCATCCGTTCTACCACGTTGTCTTCGGCCCCTTTCCCGGGAGGTACGGCGTTACAGGGCATATTGGGTACGGTCAGCAGGATGTCCGTTATCTCTGTTTCGGCGGCCTTCATGGCAGCTTCCAGATATTTGTTGGCCTCTTTGATCTCTCCTGTTTTGGCTTTGATGGCTTCTGCCTCCTCCTTTTTCCCCTCTTTCATCAGTTGGCCGATGGTGGCCGACAGGGTTTTCAGTTCTGCCAGGCTGCTGTCCAGCGATGCCTGTGTGTTACGACGGGTTTTGTCTAATTCGAGTACCCGTGCGATGACTTGGGTGGCATCGAAATTTTTGATGGCCAACCGGCGGATCACCTCTTCGGGATTTTCTTTTATGGTGTTTAGTGTGAGCATAGTTTTGTGTTTAAGCGAGCAATTCTTTTACTTTGGCAGAGATGGCGCGTCCTTCGGCTTTTCCGGCCAGTTGTTTTCCGGCCACTCCCATCACTTTTCCCATATCTTTGGCCGAGGTGGCGCCTACTTCGGCAATGATGGCTTTCAGGGCTGTTTCCAATTCCTCTTCGCTCATCTGCTTGGGCAGGTATTCGGCGATGACGGCGGCTTCGGCCAGTTCGCCTTCTCCCAATTCCGGGCGGTTTTGTTGTTGGTAAATGGCGGCGCTGTCTTTACGCTGTTTTACCATCTTTTGCAGAATCTTTATGGCTGCTTCATCGCTCAGTTCTCCTTCGGAGCCTTTGGCTGTTTTGGCTTCGATAAACTCTTTTTTGATGCCGCGCAGGGCGCCCAGCCGGACTTTATCTTTTGCCAGCATGGCTTTTTTTATGTCGTCGCTGATTTGATCGTACAGGTTCATTGTTATATTGTTTTGTTTAATGGGTGAATCGTTTTTTTGTTAGAATCGGATAATACCGTCGGCCGACGGGGTCTCTGCCGGTGGCTCGACCGGGGCAACCGATGCGTGCTGTATCTTGGAAAGGAACTGCGGTTCCCGGTTGTAGGTGGGCGATTTGTCTATCAAGTCCAGCAACAGGTCGTCGTCCATCTGTTCGGGGGTCAATATTACGAACGAGGCGCGGGCTTTGGCCCGTTCGAGGTCTTTTACCGAGTCGTCGCCGTACATCGTTTCGATTTTCTTCGACTCTACCGTTTTGGTCTCGTTTTTGGTTTTGTCCGCAGAGGCTTGTGCCAGGTTGGAGATACCGAACCCGGTGGCCAGGATGATGATTTTGATGTTGTCGTCCAAGGTTTCATCCACGGCTGCTCCCCAGATTACCTCTACATCTTTGCCGAACTTCAACATGAAATCGTGCACTTCGCTCATCTCTTCCATTTTGAGTTGGCTCTTGCTGTTGAAATAGAGGTTGAACAGTACCTTTTTGGCGCCGAACACGTCGTTGTTGTTCAGCAGGGGTGAGTTGAGGGCGTCTTCGATGGCTTTGGCCACGCGTCTTTCACCTTGTCCGAATCCGGAACTCATGATGGCAACCCCGCCATCTTTCAGGATGGAGTTCACATCGGCGAAGTCCAGGTTGATGTATCCGCTTACGGTAATGATTTCGGCAATGCTCTTGGCTGCCGTAGTCAGGGTGTCGTCCGCTTTTCCGAATGCGTTGAGGAAATGCAGGTCGGGATAGATCTGGCGTAAACGTTCGTTGTTGATTACCAGCAAAGCGTCCACGTACTGGCTCATCTCTTCCACGCCGTCGAGCGCTTGCAGGATTTTTTTCTCGCCTTCAAACAGGAACGGGATGGTAACGATTCCTACCGTCAGGATATCTTTCTCCTTGGCAACCCGGGCAATTACCGGGGCGGCTCCTGTTCCGGTTCCCCCACCCATTCCGGCGGTGATAAATACCATTTTTGTTCCGTCGTCAAACAGGGCGCTGATTTCGTCGATGCTCTCTTCGGCGGCCTCCCGGGCCCGCATGGGGCGGTTTCCTGCTCCCAAGCCTTCGGTTACGGTGCGGCCCAGCTGAATTTTCCGGGGGATGGGCGAACGCAGCAACGCTTGGTTATCGGTGTTGCAGAGGGCAAACGAAACATCCTGAATCCCTTCTTTATACATGTGGTTTACGGCGTTTCCTCCGCCACCACCCACTCCCACGACTTTGATAATCGTCGGGTTGCTTTTGGGATATTGAAGGTCTAATGGTTCATTCATTTCCATATGGTGTTGATCTATGTTGTTCTGTTGTTATTTCTTAAAGGTGTTATCGTCCTCTTCGAGAATCTTGCCTACTTTTTCCGAGAATATGCCCAAGATGTCATCGAACAGCCCTTTCTTGGGTGGCGTAGGCGGTTTGGGCGTCTTGGCCTGTTTGGGGTTGGTAGGGGTAGAGGGGCCAGTTGTCCCTGTCGTGGGGGGGGCTATCGGTTCTGTTCCCTCCTCTTTCAGACAGTGATCTTCTGCCATCGCTACCAACCCGATGGCCTGCATATAGGCCGGGTTGAAGACCGCTTCGGAGCGGTTGGCAAATGTAATCTCTTTCGGCAGGGTTGCTTTCCGTACCTCCATGCCTGTCTTTTGTTTCAACAGTTCGGGGAGTTGGCGTAATTGCGAAGCCCCTCCGGTGATGACGATGCCGGCGGAGAGCTGTTTGGCATACCCCGACTCTTCTATCTGGGCGATGATGTTTTGCACGATCTCTTCAATCCTGGCCTCCGTTACGCGGCAGAGGGTCTGGTATTTTATTTTGGTGGCATCTACCCCTTCGATGTTGAGGCTGGGGGTGTTTTTCAGCTCTTTTGCCGACGGGACAATGGCCGTTCCATAAGCGATTTTCAGCTTTTCCGCTTCGGGTTCGAGTACGTTCAGCGAGCAGATGTCGCGGGTCAGGTTCCGTCCTCCGAAGGGGATGGTGGCGATGTAACGCAGGAAATCGTCCTTGTAGATGGATACGGTGGTGGTACCGGCCCCGAAATCAATCAATACGCAACCCAAACTCTTTTCGTTGTCGGACAACGCCACGGCGGCGGTTGCCTGTGCCGAGGGGATGTATCCGGCTACCGGAATCTTTATTTTTTCGGTCAGGCAGCGGAAGATGTTCTTTTTCAGCGAGGGCCTGCCGATAATCAGTTTCAGGTTGGCCTGGATATCTGAGCAGAAGATGCCTTTGGGATGGGATTCCATCCGGTTATCGACCAGAAATTCGGTAGGGACGATCCCGATGATTTCGGAGTTATATACCGGGAAGTTCTTGCTTTCGGCAAGCATCGAGGCAATCAGCTCTTCGGTTACTTGCGTATCTTCGTTGAGTTGCCGGCTGATGCTGTAATCGATTGTGTGTACCGATTGTCCGCCTATGCCCACATATATTTTCTCTATTTTGCCCGCTATGCGGTTTTCCAGTTTGGTGATGATTTTTTTGATCCGGCTGGCAGCATCTTCTACGTTCAGAATACATCCGCGTTTGATGCACGTGCCGGAATCTTCTCTCTCTATGGCTTCGACCGTCAATCTGCCTTCGGCCGATTTTTTCCCGATGATACCTGCTATCTTGGAGGTTCCCAGGTCAATCGCTGCTATGTATCTTGTTTCCATATCGTGATAGAAATTTGCTTATGTATGGGTTATTCGCCTTTTCGGGTGGCGATAACCTGATTTTTGTATTTTAAATTGATTGCCTCGTACTTGTTCCATCCCACTTGGGGAAAGACCTGTTGGTACATGAGCATGAGGTTGTCCAATTTTTGTTCAAAGTTATCTAATTTTCCCAACAAAATCAAGTGTGCGCCTACCCGAGGGATCAATTCAATCTCCTTGTCCGCGCGTACATATATCTGTTCTATCTGGGCGTTCCAGAATTTGTTCTCTTGCAGGAAGCGGGCAAACGGGAATAACTCTTTCTGTACGAACTCTTTATCGGCATATCCCGTAACCACAGGCAGGTACAGCGTAAAGTGGCGCGAGGTAGGCATATAGTTGCCCTTGTTGTCGATATAGAAGTTCCCCTCCGTGCCGATTACCCGCAGGATGGGTACCCGTTGGGTGATGTCTATCCGGATGGCGCCTGCCAGCGTTTGGGTGGAGTCGCCCTGTAAGGTTACCATCCCTCCCGGAGTTTTATAACACTGGGCCTCTGCAATAAGTTGATTTTTCAACAAAGCAGCTTCGATTTCGTCCGTGTTGATCTCTTTCATCTCCTTCCCGATGGGGTTCAGGGAGGCCTGTCGGATGATACGTTCTATCTCTTCCTTTTGGATAAACTGGTATTCGTCTTCATTTGTAATGTTGATTTTCAATTCATTACATATTTTCCGACCCTCCTCGTTGTTGTACACGATGAATGTGGCCAGCAGGTAGCAGGCCAATATACCCATGAGTATCAACTGAAAGATCCGTTTCATTTCGTCTCCAAAATAGCTTTTATATCGGGCAACAGGCGGTCTATGTCTCCGGCTCCCAATGTGATTAACACCTCAAAGTTACGCTCTTTTATTTTTTCTAACAACATTTTTTTCTCACAAAGCTCTTTCTCTTTGCAGGTTACCTGGTCCAGGATGATTTGGGAGGTAACTCCCGGTATCGGCTGTTCGCGTGCCGGATAGATTTCGGTAAGAATCAGTTCGTCGAGCAGGGAGAGAGCCTTGGCAAAGTCGCCGGCGAAATCGCGCGTGCGGCTGTACAGGTGCGGTTGGAAAATCGCGCTGATTTTCTTGTCCGGATAGAGGGCTCGTACCGATTGGATGCTGGCGCGGATTTCGTCCGGATGGTGCGCATAGTCGTCTATCAACACGCATTTGTCCGTTTTCAACCAATAGTCGAAGCGGCGTTTGGCCCCTTTGAACGAGGCCATGGCTTGACGTATCGCCTCGGCGGGGATACCGTTCAGCCAGGCGATGGCCATGGCTGCAACGCCGTTTTCGATGTTTATCTGTACGGGGACGCCTAACGAGATGTCCGGGATGACCTCCCGCGGGGTGACAAAATCGAATACGATCTCTCCGTTCCCGATGCGGATGTTGCGGGCGTAAAAGTCGCTTTCTTCGTTTCCGGCGTATTCATACACCTTGACACCCTCTTGGGTACGGGGTGTTGCGGCGATGCCTTTGTGCATGACCAGACATCCGCCCGGACGGATCAGGGAGGTGAAGCGACTGAAACTTTCCAGGTAGGCCTCGCGCGTCCCGTAAATGTCCAGGTGATCGGGGTCGGTAGCCGTAATGACGGCCATATAGGGCGACAGGTGGTGGAACGACCGGTCGTACTCGTCGGCCTCGATAATCGAGTAGGGGCTTTTGTTGTCGAGTATCAGGTTGCTGTCGTAGTTTTTCAGGATGCCTCCCAGGAAGGCGTTGCATCCGATACCCGACTGGTGGAAGATGTGCGCCGCCATGCTCGATGTGGTTGTTTTCCCGTGTGTACCGGCAAAACAGAGGCCTTGGGAAGAACGGGTGATCAACCCCAGCAGTTCGGCCCGTTTGACGATGGTAAATCCGTTTTCCCGGAAATAGGAGAGACCGGCGTGCGTGTCGGGGACGGCCGGGGTACGGACAACCAGTGTGCTGCGGGCGTCTCTGCAATAGGACGGGATCAGCGAGACCGATTCGTCGTACACGATTTCAGCACCTTCGGCCAGGAGCTTTTCTGTCAGCTCCGAGGGGGTTTTGTCGTAGCCGGCTACCGGATAGCCTTTGGCCAGGAAGTAGCGTACCAATGCGCTCATCCCGATTCCTCCGGCTCCTACAAAATATAGCGAAGTATAATTAATCATGGCGTTTTTTTATTAGTCCGAAAATGATCTCTGCAATTCGTTCGGCAGAACGGGGTTGCGCCAACTGCGATACCTGTTGGCTCAATGCCTGCAAGTGGGTATCGTTTTTGAGGGTACTCAATGCCAAGGGTACAAGCTGTTCCCGGGCCTGGTTGTCCGGAACCATGAAAGCTGCCTCTTTTTCTTGCAGGGCCAACGCGTTTTTGGTCTGATGATCCTCTGCCACGTTGGGGGAGGGAACCAGGATAGACGGTTTGCCCAGCAGACAAAGTTCGGAGATGGAGCTGGCCCCGGCCCGCGAGATGATCAGGTCGGCCGCCCGGTAGGCGATTGCCATTTGGGCAATGAAAGGCATCTGTGCCACGTTCGGGTATTTCCCTCCGGCGAGCAGCTTTTGTGCCTGTGGGTCGTACCATTTTCCGGTTTGCCAGATCAGCTGTACCGATTGTGCCGCGATGGCATCCAGCTGATTTGCGATGCTTTCATTGATGGTGCGAGCGCCGAGACTTCCGCCGATTACCAGCAATGTTTTTTTATCCGGGTTCAACCCGAAGAAACACCGTGCCTCCTGGGGGATCATCGGGGTATTGAGCAACTCTTGCCGTACCGGGTTGCCGGTCAGGATGATTTTATTCTTGGGGAAGAAGCGCTCCATCCCTTCGTATGCGACGCAAATGGCCGAGGCTTTCGAGGCCAGCAGTTTGTTGGTTACTCCGGCGTAGGAGTTTTGCTCCTGGATGAGGGTGGGTATGCCCAGATGCGAAGCCATCCACAAGGTAGGGCCGCTGGCGTAGCCGCCTACCCCCACGACGACATCGGGTCGGAAATCCCGGATGGTCTTGCGGGCCTTTATCAAACTTTTGCAGAGCCGAAACAGCACCTGTATGTTGCGCAGCGGGTTCTTGCGGTCGAATCCGGAGACGGGCAATCCCACGATCGGGTAACCGGCGGCGGGCACTTTTTCCATTTCCATCCGTGATTCGGCACCTACAAAGAGAATATCCGCTTCGGGATTCTTTTCTTTGATGGCGTTTGCGATGGAGATGGCCGGAAAGATATGCCCTCCCGTACCGCCTCCGCTTATGATGATTCTGACAGGTTTCATAATCAACCGTTGTTAATAAAACACATCTCTTGTACGAATATCCTCTGCTGCCGGGGTCTCCCCTTCGTAGTAGGTATTCTCCTCGATTTTTTGGCCTTCCGCCTCTTCCGGCTCTTCGGCTTCTTTTGTCTCTGTTACGGGCATTACTCCGTAGTGGCTGACACTCAGGATAATGCCGAAATATACACAGGTAATCAGCGTAGAGGTTCCCCCCCGGCTGATCAGGGGCAGCGGTTGCCCGGTAACGGGCATCAGCCCTACCGAAACGGCCATGTGCATGATGGCCTGGAAGACGATGATCAACGTACATCCCATAATCAGGAATGCGGGAGAGGCCCTTGTGCACCGTTTGGCGATAATCCCCGCCCGGACTAACAGCCACAGGTAGAGCAACATCACCACAATTCCGCCGATGTAACCCATCTCTTCGATGATGATGGCGTATATGAAATCGGAAAAGGCCTGGGGCAGGAAGTCGCGTTCGATGCTGTTCCCCGGGAAGAGTCCGAAAACACCCCCGTTGGCCACTGCCATCCGGGCATGGTGCACCTGGTAGTTTTCATCCACGGTGGGTTCTTCGTAGGCGGGTACACCATCCTCTCCGGTGAAGTGGGCCATACGGTTGATCCATGTCTGGGCGCGGTCCATTCCCGGAATACCCTCGGGCATGCGCGGTATTACCAGAAATATGATGGACAGGAATACAATCGCTATACCTACCAGGAGAGCAATCTTTTTCCACTCTATGCGTCCGATGATCATCATGCAGAAGCAGACGACACCCAGCAGAAAGGCCGTCGAGAAGTTTTCGGGCAGAATCAACAGGCAGGCGGGAGTTACTACCCAGAGGATGTTTTTAAAGGCATCTTTGCTGACCCCATCCGGACGTTGGCTGCGGGCCAGGATAAAGGCTACGGCCGTGATAACCCCCAGTTTGGCCAGTTCGGAGGGTTGTACCGTAAACCCGAACAGTTGTATCACCCGTTGCGCTCCGTTGATGGTCTTCCCGAAAAACATCGTATAGACCAACAACAGTCCCGATACCGGAATCAAAAAAATCGGTATCAGCTTGAAGTATTTGATCGGGATGTTGTGAATGGCCACTACCAGCGTAGTTCCCAGTAATAGAAAGATGCAATGCCGGATGGTAGGGGCAAAGTAATCCTGTTCCTTGAAAGTCAAAGTACTGGTAGCACTGTATATCTCGATGATGGAGATAAAACAGAGGATAAAATAGATTCCCCAGATGTATTTGTCTCCTTTTAAAAGACCTTCTTTCTTTTCTTCTTCTCCAACAGGTGGTCTCTCCGTATCCATATATGAAATGTATTATTCGGGTTACAGGTTGCGGACGCACGCTTTGAACTGCTCTCCGCGGTCTTCGTAGCTTTTAAACAGGTCGAAGCTGGCACAGCAGGGCGAGAGCAGCACCGTATCGCCTTTTTCGGCTATTTCGTATGCCTGGTTCACAGCCTCTTGCATGGATGACGCATCGGTTATCCGGCCTACCTTGCCGTCGAAAAATTGATGCAGCTTGGAGTTGTCCACCCCCATGCAGACAATGGCTTTTACCTTGTCGTGCACCAGTTGTTCTATTTCGGTATAATCGTTTCCTTTGTCTTTTCCCCCTAATATCAGCACTACGGGCGTGTTCATGCTTTGCAGGGCATACCAGCAGGAGTTTACGTTGGTGGCTTTCGAGTCGTTTATATAGGTTACGCCCCGTACGCATGCCACGGGTTCCAACCGGTGTTCTACGCCTTTGAAGTTGCTCAATGCGGCCCGGATGTCTTCGTTGCGGATATCCAGCAGGTGGGCCGAAATGCCGGCAGCCAACGAGTTGAACAGGTTGTGCGTACCGCGCAAGGCCAGTTCTTCTTCGGGCATTACAAAGGGCATATCCGAGGTTTCGATAAATATTTGATGGTTCTCCGTGTAGGCTTTGGCTCCCTTCTCTTTCGTCTGGGCAAAAGGATAGAGGCGGGCCTGGGGACGGACCAGTTCCAGCTCCCGCGAGATGATGGGATCGTCGTTCCAGAAAATGAATGCATCCTCTTTGGTCTGGTTCTGTACGATGCGGAATTTGGCGTTGATGTAATTCTGCATATTGTATTCGTAGCGGTCCAGGTGGTCGGGAGTGATGTTCAGCAGGATGGCGATGTTGGCCTTGAAGCGGTACATATTGTCCAGCTGGAAGCTGCTGAGCTCGATTACGTAATAGTCGAAATTTTCTGTGGCCACCTGTAACGCCAGGCTTCTTCCCACGTTTCCGGCCAGCCCGACGTTTAATCCGGCATTTTTGAGGATGTGGTAGGTCAGCAGTGTTGTCGTGGTTTTGCCGTTGCTACCGGTGATACAGACCATTTTGGCCGAGGTATATCGTCCGGCAAACTCTATTTCGGAGATAATCGGTATCTTCTTCTCTTTGATTGCTTGGATGATAGGAGCTTTATCGGGAATTCCGGGGCTTTTTATCACTTCGTCGGCCGTCAGTATTTTGTCGAATGTATGGGTCGATTCTTCCCATGCTATCTGATACGAGTCGAGTAGCTTTTTATATTTGTCTTTGATGGCAGACATATCCGAAACGAATACGTCCAGTCCTTTTGTCTTGGCCAACACGGCTGCTCCGCTACCGCTCTCTCCGGCTCCCAATACAACAATGCGTTTGCTCATTTCTTTATCTGATTTTTAAGGTAACTATGGTGATAACGGCCAGAATGATGCTGACAATCCAGAACCGTACGACGATTTTCGATTCGGGGATGGCCCGCAACGGCCGTTGTATAAGTGCATCTATCCCGGCGTTTCCTGCTTTCTGGAAATGGTGGTGGAGGGGGGTCATTTTAAAAATGCGCTTCCCCTCGCCATATTTCTTTTTGGTGTATTTAAAATAGGCGACCTGCAATACGACAGAGAGGTTTTCAACCAGGAATACGCCGCACAGGATGGGTATCAACAGCTCTTTGTGTATGATGATGGCAAATACGGCAATGATACCGCCCAATGTCAGGCTTCCCGTATCGCCCATGAAAACCTGTGCGGGATAGGCGTTATACCATAAGAACCCGATGGTAGCACCGATAAATGCGCTGGCAAATACCACCAGCTCTTCCGTCCCGGGTATATACATGATGTTGAGGTAAGAGGCGTAGTTGATGTGTCCCGACAGGTAGGCCAGGATACCCAGCGTTACACCGATGATGGCCGAACTTCCGGTTGCCAGTCCGTCCAGCCCGTCGGTCAGGTTGGCGCCGTTGGATACGGCGGTAACGATAAAGATGGTAATCAGCACGAAGATGATCCAGCCGGCCGCTTGTGCATAGTCGCCCATGAACGATACCAGGTCGGCGTAGTCGAAGTTGTTGTTTTTCAGGAACGGGATGGTAGTCTGGGTCGATTTGATGTTTTCGGGCATATAGAGCACCTCGGTCGTGTTATCCTTTTCGTCGATGACCTGTACGTTTTCCCGGATAACCACATCCGGGCTCAGGTAGAGGGTTAACCCGACAATCAGCCCCAACCCGACCTGTCCGATTATCTTGAACCGTCCGTGCAGCCCCTCCTTGTCTTTTTTGAAAACCTTGATGTAGTCGTCGGCAAAACCGATAGCCCCTAACCACAAGGTGGTGATGAGCATCAGAAGGATATAGATGTTGGTCAGTTTGGCAAACAGCAGGCAGGGTACGATGACCGATATGATGATGATGACCCCTCCCATGGTGGGGGTGCCCTTTTTGCTCATCTGTCCCTCCAACCCCAGATTGCGGATGATTTCTCCAATCTGTTTGTATTGCAGCTTGTCGATAATCCGCCGTCCGATGATGGTCGATAGGAACAACGATGTGATGAGCGCCATGGCAGAGCGGAAACTGATGTATTTGAACATCCCGGCTCCCGGCAAGTCGAACTGGTCTAAGTATTGAAAAAGATGGTATAGCATGATCTCTACTGCATTTGGGCGAACAACGCCTCGATTTCTTCCTTGTCGTTAAAATGGTGTTTTACACCTTGTATCTCCTGGTAGTCTTCGTGCCCTTTGCCGGCCACTACTACCACGTCGCCCGGTTGCGCCAGCATGACGGCCGTCTTGATGGCCTGCCGGCGGTCGGTGATGGTCAAGACCTTTTGTTGTTGTTCGGGCGTTAGGCCTTGCAGCATATCGTCGATGATGGCTTCGGGTTGTTCAAAACGCGGGTTGTCCGATGTCAGGATGACCCGGTCGCTTTGGGCCACCGTTTCCTGAGCCATCAACGGACGTTTCCCTTTGTCGCGGTTACCGCCGGCTCCTACCACCGAAATGACCTTCCCTTTTGCGTTGAGTACCTCGTGAACAGCCGTCAGGATGTTTTTGATGGCGTCGGGCGTGTGTGCGTAATCGACGATTGCCGTGAATCCGTTGGGCGAACGCAGGGTCTGGAACCTGCCTGATACCGGGATTAACCGGCTCATGTTTACCAGCAGGGTTTCTTTGTCCATCCCCAACAGGGTAGCCGCCCCGTAAACGGCTAACAGGTTGTAGGCGTTGAAACGCCCTACGAAACGGACAAACAGTTGGCGATTGTTTATCTCCAACTCCGTACCGTCGAAGTGGCTTTCCAGGATGCGGCCCTTAAAGTCGGCCATCCCTCGCAACGAGTAGGTATATTGGGCCGCAGCCGTATTTTGTAACATCACCCTGCCGTTTTTGTCGTCGCCGTTGGTCAGGGCAAACGCATCGGCCGGAAGGGCGTCGAAAAATCCCTTTTTGGCTTTCAGATACGCTTCGACCGTTTTGTGGTAGTCGAGGTGGTCGCGGGTCAGGTTGGTGAAGATTCCCCCTTTGAACCGAAGCCCTGCGATGCGTTTCTGATCTACCGAATGGGAGCTGACCTCCATGAAGGCGTGCCGGCATCCGGCTTCGACCATCCTGCCGAGCAGGTAGTTCAGCTCGAATGGGTCGGGGGTGGTATGCGTAGCGGCGATGGCCTCTTTCCCGATG
>DVNA01000136.1 GCA_018714665.1 Candidatus Gallibacteroides avistercoris
TCAACTCTACCATCAATCCGTACATATGAGCCATGGGTAACATCGATACACATCCGTCGCCAGCTTGCAAAAAGTCCAGGTTTTCGACACAAAATTTTAAATTGGACCAAATGTTTCGGAATGAAAGCATTACTCCTTTTGAAAATCCCGTAGAGCCTGAGGTGTAATTTATCAAAGCTAATTCATCTAGTGAATCGGGATAGTATTGTATGCTGTCTGCCCGGAAATGAGTTGGAAATTTTTTACCAAAATATTCATTCAATCGTTCTCTGACCTCAATTAAGGCAGGTTGGTCTGTTTTTAACAACGACAAATCATTTAGCAATATGACGGCATTCAAGGCTGGCATCTTTTCTATGTTCAGGTTCTCCCAAACTGCGTCGCCTGCGAATAGCATCTTGGATTCGGAATGATTGACAATGTGATGGATATTGTCGGGCTTGAACTCATGTAGAATGGGTACAGCTACGGCTCCATAGGTAAGTGTGGCAAAAAAAACAGTTGCCCAGTTCGATGAGTTTCGTCCACAAATGGCCACCCTATCGCCATGCTTTATACCTGCGGCTTCGAGCATGATATGTATTTTGGCCATTCGTCGGGCTACATCTTTGTAATGATAGGTAGTTCCTTGAAAATCGGTAAGGGCCGGTAAGTCCCAATGTTTCCGAATGGTTTGTTCTATATATTTGTTAAAGCTATTCTGCATATTTTTCTAATTAATGAATTATATGCCTGATGCTTCCAGCTTGTTTAATTTCTCTTCTAATGATTGTATCTGTTTTTGAGCATTTCGTTTGTACTCGCTGTGTTCGGCTTGCATATCTGCAATAATGTTCCGGTACTCCTCTATTTTAGATTGTAAAGATTCTATCTCTTTACGACTTTGGGTATATTTTTTGAGTTGCTGGGTACGAGCTTCCAGTTCTTTGCTTATGGTCATGTTTGTACGTTTGAACTGGGACATTCTGTTATATATCAGAAATATAAAGATCCACGGAATAATTAAACACGCTAATAATATTTTCATTGGGATATTGGCTCTAATTATTATTTCTCTTTTTAGGAAGAATTTTGTACTCAATAATCACATCAATCATAAATCATGCCGAATTATTGAGAATAATGTTATTCTCCCTTAGCAAAGTTACAACATCTTTGTGTGACTAAAAAATTTCAGCTTAAAAAACTGTTGGGATACGGTTCTTCTGTATGAAATATTTTTACGAGAGACCGAATTGTTTTTGTCCTCTTATTTTATAGAGTCAGTATTTCCCTATTTCATTACTTTTATCTATTTTTGTTTTGTAAAATGATGGTGTTATGTTTAAAGAAATAGCGATCACAATTTTTTCTCTGGTAACTTCTCCCGGATCTACGTGGAAAAAACTATTGGGAAAAGAGGAAGATCAAGATTCTTTTTTAAGTCGTTTTGTATATCCGTTGATGGGGGTAACCGCATTGGCTGTGTTTGTAAGTTTTCTATTAACACGTGCTACATTTGATTTGCAAGAGGCATTGAAAGAGATGATGACCATTTTGGTGAGTCTCTTTTTAGGATTTTTTTCCGCATCGTTCCTCTTGAATGAAATGATGGTCCGTTTCTTTGAACAAACTCCTAACCTGAAACTCATTCAACGTTTTTCCGGTTATGCCCTTAGTTTTACCATGGTTGTAACCATTATTGTTTATTTGTTGCCTGATTTTTCTTTTCTGCGTTTTGCCCCTCTTTATACTTTTTACATGGTATGGGAAGGATCTAAATACTATTTGAACATTACAGATGAGAAACGTATTCGTTTTACGATATTCTCCACATTGATTTTACTGTTGTCTCCGGAAATTATAAAATATGTGATGTTCCTTATAATGCCTGGGATAAAAATCTGATTGTAGATGAAACTGCCACAAATAAATATACGAAACAAGAGGGCTTCGTTTGATTATGAGTTATTAGACTTGTATCAAGCCGGCCTCGTACTTACCGGGACCGAAATCAAATCGATCCGATTGGGGAAAGCCAGTTTGGTTGATACTTTCTGTTTTTTTAATAACGGAGAACTTTGGGTCAAAAATATGTATATTGCCGAATATTTCTATGGCACGTATAACAATCATTCTGCCCGCAGAGACAGGAAATTGTTGCTGTCCCGTAAAGAATTGCAAAAAATGCAACGATTGACCAAAGAATCGGGGTTTTCCATTATCCCGATAAAGTTGTACATTTCCGATAAAGGGTTGGCCAAATTGTCCGTAGCCATTGCCAAAGGGAAAAAAATGTATGATAAACGAGAGTCTATAAAAGAGCGTGAAGATAAACGGAATATGGAACGTTTCTTTAAAAAATAAAATTGTATATTTGTGAATGAATCGATTGAAACAGAAATAAATTCATCATTTTATTACCTAAACTAAAATATCATTTTATGAAAAGGCGTAATTTTATTAAAGGATTAACTTTCTCTGGTTTAACAGCCAGTTTGCCTATTGGTAACTTGCAGGCAGAATCTCTTGCTATCCAGAAAGAAGCAGATTTGGTAGCTGTCATGGGAGGAGAACCTGATGTCATGCTGCGACGTGCTTTGGAAGAGATGGGAGGCATAGGAAAATATGTAAAGAAAGGAAATAAAGTTGTTGTAAAACCCAACATCGGATGGGATAAGGCTCCGGAAATGGCCGCCAATACCAATCCCATCTTGGTGAAAGAGTTGATTAAACAGTGTTTTAGCGCAGGAGCATCAGAAGTCTTGGTGTTTGATCATACGTGCGACAACTGGCAACGTTCGTATAAAAACAGCGGTATAGAAGATGCTGTGAAAGAGGCCGGAGGAAAGATTGTCCCGGGTAATGACGAGTCGATGTATAAAGAGGTGGATTTCCCAAAAGCTGTTACATTGAAAAAGGCTAAAATTCACCAAGCTTTGCTTGATTGCGACGTTTGGTTTAATGTACCCGTCCTAAAAAACCATGGTGGAGCAAAGATGACTATCTCTATGAAAAACCTGATGGGCATTGTATGGGATCGCCAGTTCTTCCATCGTGAAAATCTAGACCAATGTATTGCCGATAGCTGTACATTTATTAAGAAACCGGCCCTGAATATTGTGGATGCTTATCGAGTAGTGAAGACAAACGGTCCGCAAGGAAGATCAGAAGCTGATGTGGCCACGTTGAAAACATTATTGGTTTCTCCTGATTTTGTAGCGATTGATACGGCCGCAATTAAATTTTTCAACCAAGTCCAGGAAATGGATCTCAACAAAGTAGGGTACATTGCCAAAGCTGAGAGTCTGGGTATTGGTGTCTCTGACCTGGATAAACTGAATGTAAAGAGAATAAAACTTTAAAATGAACAAAATTAAGAATATAAGAGTCTCTATTGCGCTGGTATTTTTCCTTGTAATAGGACTCTTTTTCTTGGATTTTTTAGATATACTGCCGCTTCAACTACATTCGATTCTGCATATCCAGTGGGTTCCGGCTTTGTTATACGGGAATGTACTGATTATCGTATTTTTATTGTTATTGAGTCTGCTTTTTGGACGGATATTCTGTTCGGCCATTTGCCCGTTAGGTATATTTCAGGATATTCTTATCCGCATTGAAAATCTGTTCCGAAAAAAGAAAAAACGGAAATTGCGGTATAAATACAGAACTCCCAGTAACATATTGCGATACTCTATTTTATTGGTAACGCTTGCGTCTTATCTATTCGGTTTTTCTGCATTGTTGCTGTGGCTCGATCCGTACA
>DVNA01000137.1 GCA_018714665.1 Candidatus Gallibacteroides avistercoris
CACGGCACGCCCCTCTGCATCGAGCAATTTACAAGAGAGTTTATATCCGGTTACGGGAGAGGCATGGTTTCTTAACGAAACCTCCACAGAGAACTGCCCGTTCTTGAACGCAGCATCCAACGGCGTTTTGGCAAAGAAATCGGTAATACGAACCTTGGGTTGTGCAAACAGATAGACATCGCGCTCGATACCGCTCATGCGCCAAAAATCCTGGCACTCTACGTAAGAGGCATCCGACCATCGATATACTTCCAGGGCCAAGGTATTCTTTCCTTCTTTTACATACGAGGTTATGTCGTACCGGGCCGGGGTTTTGCTATCCTTGCTCATCCCTACAAACTCGCCGTTTACATAGACATACGCAGCTGATTTAACCCCGTCTATACTCAAAAATATCTCTTTCCCGTCCCAGTTCTTGGGAATCTCAAACTCCCTGCGGTACATCCCTACCGGATTAAAGCTCTCGGGGACGTAAGGAGGTTGATTTGCCTCCATATAAGGAGGAAAGCCCTTGTTGACAAATTCATACGAGGTATTTACATAAATCGGGAAACTGAAACCCTGCATCTCCCAGTTTCCGGGAACTCGGATATTTTTCCACCCCGATACGTCGAACGAAGGCTTATAAAAATCTTTCGGGCGGTTGGCAGGATTATCGGTCAGCGAAAATTTCCATTCACCGTTCAGCGACAAATAATACGGTGAAGCGTCGTACTTGTTGACCACTGCGGATGCCTCATCGGCAAAAGGCATAAAACTGGCCCGTGAAGGCTCTTTGTTGATATCGACCAAACCGGGATCGGTAATTTCGGAATAGCGGTCGGTTTGCGCCCATGCCGTCCCCATCGATGCGATGAAACAAAGGATGGCAATACATTCGGTTCTTTTTAACATAAATACTTTGTTGTTTTTTATAATTGGATTCTCTTTTTGAAAAGGGGAGATGAGGTTTCCAACGATTTTGTCGTTGTTATTTCACCCATCTTAAAGAATTTTTTCATTGTTTCAAAAGTAAATTGTTTTTCCGAGATAAGCAAATCTTTTCGGAATTGACCGAATCCACCACAAAAAAAATCTTTTTCATGCATCTGCTTTTGCTACATGAATGATATCATACGAATCTATTCCAGATAGTTCATGTAAAAGAGGTACACCCGGTCGTATTTTTCCATCCGGATGAGCATGGAAGATGTAAAAACGGCTATCTTTGTGAAGAAACGTAAATCCGTTCTGCCATGAATTGTTGCAAACAAGGCGGTTGCCGAAATGAATGTTGCCGGCATCTAAGGAAACCGCAGACAGGATATGCGTAGAATATTGAAATTAAAACGGGGACATTCTGACGAGGGACAACTATCACCATTATGAAAGATACCAGAGCAAGAAATATTATCTACACACAACAATACCACGCCGCCTGCGGTGAGCTAATTCTCGGAGCAGTAAACGGCAAGTTATGTCTCTGTGACTGGACGGCTGCAAAGCATCATAATACCGTAAGAGAACGTCTACAAAAAGCGTTGAAAGCCGACTATGCAGAACAAGAATCGAAGATCACACAAGAGGCCGCCAGACAGTTGGCACAATATTTTGAGGGGAAACGAACAAAATTCGACATCCCGCTGTTTTTAGTCGGCACCGATTTTCAGAGAAAAGTATGGCAAGATCTATTAAAAATACCATACGGAGAGACCCGTTCGTACGCAGAACTGGCCCAAGAGGCAGGCTCCCCGAAAGGCGTCCGGGCCGTGGCGAATGCCATCGGTTCAAATGCTCTCTCTATCTTCGTTCCCTGCCACCGTATTATCGGGAGTAACCGTTCCCTGACCGGTTATGCAGGAGGACTCCGAGCCAAAGATTTTTTGATAAAACTGGAATCTCTTACTCTACTCAAAAGATAAAGGGAAAAACGCTCTTTCTGAGAAAACTCTCCCCTACAACAGCCCCTTGCATTTCTGAATGCATTTTGAATAATTATAAATTAGCCTAAAATAGCGGATTAATTCCGAAAAAACTATACTTTTGCAAAAAGTTTTACTAAATGGATACGAATGTTCTATCGACAAGTGCCATAGAGGCTGCCATCCTCGCCGGTCAGGAAATTATGAAGATCTACACCGATCCGGCGTCAGACTTCGAAATAGAAAAAAAAGCGGATAACTCTCCCCTGACCATCGCCGACCGATGCGCACATCAAATTATTTCGGACTGTTTAGAAAAACTGCCCTATCCGATACTGAGCGAAGAGGGAAAACACATACCTTACCAAGAACGCAAAGGATGGGAAACGCTTTGGATTGTCGATCCGCTGGACGGGACCAAAGAGTTTATCAAACGAAACGGAGAATTTACGGTAAACATTGCGTTGGTAACGAATGGAATCCCTGTCTTGGGTGTTGTCTATGTCCCGGTAAGCAGCCTGCTCTATTTCGGTGATGAAAAAAACGGAGCATACAGAACCGTCTTACCTGAAAAAATAGACATCGGTCAAATGACAATCGAGGAGTGGCGACAACAGGCGGTTCGTTTACCCATCAAAAAAGAACGTCCTTATACGGCTGTCGCTTCACGTTCTCATTTGGATAAAGAGACTGAGACTTTACTTGAAAACCTGAAAAAAGAACATCCCGATTTGACTACCACCTCTATCGGGAGTTCGTTAAAAATATGTTTAGTGGCCGAAGGATCGGCCGACATATACCCGCGGAATGCCCCTACCATGGAATGGGATACGGCAGCCGGACACGCCTTGTTGCGGGCGGCGGGGATGAATATGTACCGTTCGGGGACAAACGTTCCGTTGTGTTACAACAAAGAGGATCTCCATAATCCTTTTTTCATTGTCCTCAATAAATAACCGTTTACACGTATGTCGCTTGATGCTTATTTAGTGCTTTTGGGGCTTATCGCCATGCTGGTTATCTTGATTCTGGATAAAATGCGTCCAGGACTGGTGTTGCTGTCGATAGTGGTATTTTTCTTATGTGCGGGAATCCTAACACCCAAAGAGATGCTGGAAGGATTCAGCAACAAAGGGATGATAACCGTAGCCATGCTGTTTCTGGTAAGCGAAGGCATCCGGCAAAGCGGGGCACTGGAACACGTTATAAAAAAACTTCTCCCAGAAAAAAAGAGCTCCGTTTTCAAGGCCCAACTTCGTATCCTGCCTCCTATTGCATGCATCTCCGCTTTTCTGAACAACACGCCGGTTGTGGTTATTTTCGCTCCCATTATCAAGCGCTGGGCCGAGAGGGTAAAGATTCCCGCTACCAAATTTCTCATACCTCTCTCTTATGCCACCGTATTGGGAGGGCTTTGCACATTAATCGGAACCTCTACGAACCTGGTAGTGCACGGTATGATTATCGATGCCGGATACGAAGGGTTTACCATGTTTGAGATTGCCTGGGTAGGTATACCTCTTACCATTGCCGGTATCCTCTATATGTTGACATTTTCCAACAAGCTGTTGCCCGATGTACGCGACAACAACGCGGACGACGATTCGGAAGATGAAAACCCGGGAAACCTGCATCGGGTAGAGGCGGTTCTAAGCTCCCGTTTTCCGGGTATCAACAAGACGCTCAAAGAGTTCAACTTTACCCGCCACTACGGAGCCATCGTCAAAGAAATCAGAAGCGGAGGTATCCGTTATACACACGACTTGGATACCATCGTACTGCACGAAGGTGATACGCTGGTACTTTGGGCCGACGACACATTCATCCCCACCTGGGGCGAATCGAGCGTATTCGTCCTCTTGGCAAACGGGACAGATAGGGAGAGCCCCATGTCCAAAAAGAAAAGATGGCTGGCCCTGATCCTGCTCTTTGTCATGATCGTCGGAGCAACGGTAGGCGAACTACCTGTTGTAAAAGAGCATATCACGGGTATCAAGCTGGATATGTTTTTCTTTGTCTGCGTTACTACCATCATTATGGCGTGGACAAAAATATTTCCGCCCAAGAAATATACCAAATACATCTCCTGGGACATCCTTATCACCATTGCCTGCGCTTTCGCCATCAGCAAAGCCATGGAAAACTCCGGCCTGGCCTCCATGGCAGCCAGCTACATCATCAACCTGTCGCACAGTTACGGCCCGTATGCCCTGCTGGCCATGCTCTACCTCATTGTCAATGCGGTTACAGAGCTGATCACCAACAATGCAGCGGCGGCTTTGGGTTTCCCGATAGCACTTTCGGTGGCCCTCCAATTAGGAGTAGACCCTACCCCCTTCTTCATCACAGTCTGCATTGCAGCATCTGCGGCATTCAGTACTTCAATCGGTTACCAAACCAATCTGATCGTACAAGGGGTAGGTGGATATAAATTTACAGACTTCGTAAAAATCGGTCTCCCCCTAAACCTCATCTGTTTCTTGATTTCAATCTTCTTAATACCGTTAGTATGGAAGTTTTAGACAATAACATATATCCGATTTTCGACCGCATGATGGGTCGAGAAGACAAAGAGGCTCTCCTGAAACAACACAGCCTGATGATCTGGTTTACCGGGTTGTCCGGATCGGGAAAAAGCACCGTAGCCATTGCGCTGGAACGCGAACTGCACCGGCGCGGGTTGCTCTGCCGGATTCTCGACGGCGACAACATCCGCAGCGGCATCAACAACAATTTGGGTTTTACAGAAACAGACCGGGTGGAAAACATCCGGCGGATTGCCGAGGTAAGCAAACTGTTCATCGACACGGGCATCATCACCATTGCCGCTTTCATCAGCCCCAGTAACGACCTGCGCAAAATGGCAGCCGAAATCATCGGCCGGGAAAACTTCCTGGAAGTATTTGTCAATACACCCCTGGAAGTATGCGAACAGCGGGACGTGAAAGGACTCTATGCCAAAGCCCGCCGAGGCGAGATAAAAAACTTTACCGGCATCAGCGCTCCTTTTGAAGCCCCTTCGCATCCCGATCTGACGCTGGACACCTCGAAACTGACCCTCGAAGAGTCGGTAAACCTCCTGTTGGAAAAAATTTTGCCGAAAGTTTCACGATAAATAAGACCAATCTAACAAGATATGCCAGAATATAAATTAAGCCATTTAAAAGAGCTGGAAGCCGAAGCGATATACATCATCCGCGAAGTGGCGGCCGAATTTCAAAATCCGGTAATGCTCTACTCCATCGGGAAAGATTCGTCCGTTATGGTACGTTTGGCCGAAAAGGCATTTGCCCCGGGCAAAGTCCCTTTCCCGCTCATGCACATCGACTCCAAGTGGAAGTTCAAAGAGATGATTGCCTTCCGCGACCAATACGCCCGCGAACACAACTGGAACCTGATTGTCGAATCGAACATGGAGGCCTTTCGGGCCGGCGTAGGCCCCTTTACGCACGGAAGCAAGGTACATACCGACTTGATGAAGACACAGGCCCTTTTGGCCGCATTGGACAAATACAAATTCGATGCCGCATTCGGAGGAGCCCGGCGTGACGAAGAGAAATCGCGTGCCAAGGAACGCATCTTCTCTTTCCGGGACAGGTTCCACCAATGGGATCCCAAAAACCAGCGCCCCGAATTGTGGGACATCTACAACACCAGAGTCAATAAAGGCGAATCCATCCGGGTCTTCCCTCTCTCCAACTGGACGGAATTGGATGTATGGCAATACATCCGGTTGGAAAACATCCCCATCGTCCCGCTCTATTTTGCCAAAGAGCGACCCATCGTAAACATCGACGGTAACCTGATCATGGTCGATGACGACCGGATGCCCGAAAAATACCGGAAACAGGCCAAAATGATGAAAGTACGGTTCCGTACCTTAGGTTGTTATCCGCTCACCGGAGCCATCGAATCGGACGCCGATACGATTGAGAAAATCGTCGAAGAGATGATGACTACCACCAAATCGGAACGTACCACCCGGGTCATAGACTTCGACCAGGAGGCCAGTATGGAACAGAAAAAAAGAGAAGGATATTTTTAAGATATGCAGATTATGACGACACCAACACTGAATATAAAAGAGTTCCTCGACCAGGACGAAAAAAAAGACCTGCTGCGCCTGTTGACCGCCGGATCGGTAGATGACGGCAAATCGACGCTGATAGGACGGCTGCTATTCGACAGCAAAAAACTCTACGAAGACCAGCTGGTTGCCCTGGAACGCGACAGCAAACGGGTAGGAAACGCCGGAGAAGACAACATCGACTACGCCTTGCTGCTCGACGGTCTGAAAGCCGAACGCGAACAGGGTATTACCATCGACGTGGCATACCGCTACTTCTCTACCAACAAACGGAAATTCATCATTGCCGATACCCCGGGACACGAACAATATACCCGCAACATGATAACGGGCGGCTCTACGGCCAGCTTGGCCATTATTCTGGTGGACGCACGCACCGGGGTCATTACACAAACCAAACGGCACTCGTACCTGATCTCCCTGTTGGGTATCAAACACGTGGTACTGGCTGTCAACAAAATGGACCTGGTAGATTACAGCCAGGAGGTTTTCGACAAGATTGTAAACGATTACAAAACGTTCGTGGCCCCGTTCAACATTCCGGACATCCAATGTATCCCGCTGTCGGCGCTTAAAGGCGACAACGTGGTCGATCCTTCGCCCAACATGACCTGGTACACCGGATTGCCGCTGCTGGGATTTCTGGAAACCGTACACGTGGCCAGCGACCAAAACTTCGAGAACTTCCGCTATCCGGTGCAATACGTGTCGCGCCCGAACCTCGATTTCAGGGGATTTTGCGGGAAAGTAGCCTCGGGAATCGTACGGAAAGGCGACGAAATCGTGGCGCTGCCCTCGGGCAAAAAATCGCGTATAAAATCCATCTATACCTACGACGGAGAGCTGGACGAGGCTTTCCCGCCCCAATCCGTAACGTTGACACTGGAAGACGAGATAGATGTCTCTCGGGGCGAAATGCTGGTACATCCGTCAGACCTGCCCCGCATCGGCCGCAATTTTGAAGCCATGCTTGTGTGGATGGACGAAAAGGAGATGGATGCCGGACAGCAATATTACCTCAAACATACCACCAATACCACCCGGGCGCACATCGACACGATTCGTTACAAGGTGGACGTCAATACCCTGAAACAATCAGCCACCGAGGCTCTGACCCTAAACGAAATAGGCCGCGTTACGCTGGCTACCAACAAACCGTTGTTTTTCGACCCGTACCAGAACAACAAAAATTGCGGCGCCTTCATCCTGATAGACCCGATCACCAACAATACTTGTGCCGTAGGGATGATTATCGACCAGATCAACAGCAAGGACATAGCCTCGAACATCACCGACGAAGTACGCCGGCAAATGGCACAAGGCATCTCTGCCGTACCCCTGGAAGAGAAAGAAAAACGACTCGACCAGAAGGGATGCGTATTCTCCATCGCCGGCAACTCTCCGGAAGCCAAACGCGAATATGCCTACCTGCTGGAACGCCGGCTGACAGACATCGGACGTACCGTGGCCGTTATAGACGCCGTTGCCTTGCAACTGGACGCTGAAATCTGCCACCGCATAGGCCACGTCCTCCGGATGCAGGGGTTGGTTGTCATCTGTATTACGTGCGATGGCGCAGGCGACGACGACAACCTGCTCGTCATCACCCAGGAGAGAAACCAGGGCTCGATGATCAGCAGCTCGGCCGAACGCCACAAAATATCGTCTGCCGTAGAAGATATCGTAAACAAAATCGTTCAATAAACAAAACTGATATGGGACTGTTGGAATTTGACAAACTGCCTATCAACACCCTGGTAGGGGCGCAATGGAAAACTTTCAAGGCCATTACGAAAGACAAACAGATAGACGCTCCGTACCGGAACAAGTTTCGGCTTACGAAAGCCTGCTGTCGGTTGTTGAGTCTGTTGCAACCGTTTGAAGACAGCCGGTACCGGAAATTGTTGCAGGATAAAACCACGGGACTACCCCCTGTATTCATTCTGGGACATTGGCGCAGCGGTACTACCTTCGTACACAATGTATTGTCGAAAGACAAGCACTTTGCCTACAACACAACCTACCAGACCGTATTTCCCAACCTGATGCTTTTCGGGCAGTCGTTCTTCAAAAAAAGTACGGCCCTGCTCATGCCCGACAAACGTCCTACCGACAACATGGAGTTACAGGTGGATCTTCCCCAGGAAGAGGAGTTCGCCCTGGCCAACATGATGCCCTATACGTTCTATAACTTCTGGTTCTTCCCCAAACACACCCAGGAGTATTGCGACCGGTACCTGTTGTTCAACAACCTGCCCGAGGAAGAATACCTCGTCTTCAAGGAGGCGTTCGAGAAGCTGATCAGAATATCGTTGTGGAATACCCACGGAACGCAATTCCTGTCGAAGAATCCTCCCCATACGGGACGTATCCCCGAACTGCTGAGGATGTTCCCGGACGCGAAATTCATCTACCTGATGCGTAATCCCTATACGGTTTTTGAATCCACCCGCAGCTTCTTCACCAACACCATCAAACCGTTGCAGTTGCAGGAGATTACTCCGGAACAGCTGGAACAAAACATCGTGGAAACCTATACAAAGCTGTTGCATAAATACGAAGCCGACAAGCACCTGATTCCGGAAGGGAACCTGATAGAGATTAAATTCGAGGATTTTGAAGCAGATGCCATGGCGCAGACTGAACAAATCTACCGCACCCTATCCATTCCGGGACTGGAAGAAGCCCGTCCGGAGATAGAAGCCTACCTGGCCTCCAAGAAAGGGTACAAAAAGAACCGCTACCAATATGCTCCGCAAACGGTAAAGACCGTTGAGGAAAACTGGTCTTTCGCTTTGGATCAATGGGGCTATAAATTATAAACGGCGACATTGCCAGTATTTAATAAATAGAATAGATGATGAAGATGTACAAATACGCTTTATGGATGACCGTGGTTTTAAGTGCCACCGTGCAGTTATCGGCCCAAAAGATAGAGCCCATCCCCTTCGGGGACATGGACAACTGGCTGGTTCGGGAGATCAAGGAATCGGCCCTGTTGGGAGGAAATACGCAATACGTATATGCCGTAGCGCCATCCGATACGGTAAAAGGCAACGAAGCCTATGTACCCAAGGAGTCGCCCTGGGGCAGCTCCAACGTGATGGCCAATGTGATGGGCGTTATCAAGACAAGTACCACCGTCTTCCCCGAAAAACGAGGCAACGGCTATTGCGCCCGCATGGAGACGAAGCTGGTATCGTGCAAGGTATTGGGGATGTTCAACATCAAGGTGCTTGCCTCAGGAACCATCTTCTTAGGACAAATGGACGAACCCATCCGCAACACCAACGACCCGCAAAGCAAAATGATTTCGGGCATACCGTTCACCAAACGCCCCACCGCCCTGATGTTGGACTACAAGGCAAGCCCGGCCGAAAAGATGATCAAGGCGACCGGATTCAGCAAAATACAAAACCTCGACGGACGGGATTCTGCCGAAGTGTGCGTCTATCTGCAAAAAAGGTGGGAAGATGAACAGGGCAACATCCATGCCAAACGCATCGCCACGGCATACTATAAATTCGGGCAAGCCAGCAACGGTTGGGTAAACGAGTTCAAGATACCGTTCCTGTACGGCGACATCACCCAACATCCCGATTACAAACCCTATATGTGCCTGGTCCCGGAAAACGACCCCAAATATACCCGCAACAGCAAAGGCGAGATGGTACCCATCCACGAAGAGGCGTGGGGCGATGCCCAGGATGAACCGACCCATATCATTTTACGCATATCGGCAGGAGACAAAGGCGCCTACATCGGTTCGCCCGACAGCAAACTGTGGGTGGATAATGTGAAATTTGTTTATTGATGCCGATTTTTCTTTGGCGGGAATAAACGATTCTTCTATATTTGCGTCCAAGAACAGCCAACCCTGTCGATTCCTTATCATACCGCATGATAGAAAAGCCTTTTGCAAATGAAACATTCGTTGAAACTCCTCTGTTTGTTGTTGCCGCTTTTGTCGGCGTGCAGTGCAACAAAATATGTAGGAGAGAATGAATATTTGCTGGACAAGGTTATTGTAGAAACCGACAACAAGGATGTCAAGGCAAGCTCATTGAAGGCTTATGTGCGACAAGAACCCAACCACAAGGCTTTTGGGTTGGTACGCTTCCCGTTGCATCTGTACAGCCTTTCGGGACGCGACTCTACCAAAAGAATCAACCGTTGGCTGCGCAGGACAGGAACTCCTCCGGTAATATACAGCGAATCGCTGACCGAACGCTCCCGCCAAGAGATTGAAAAAGCCCTCTCGAACCAAGGATACATGGGGGCTTCCGTTTCGGTAGATACCATAATAAAAAAGAAAAAAATCACCGTAAAATACAAAGCCGTCACCGGAGAACCTTACTACATAGACGGCATCAGTTACAACATACCCAACGATACGATTCGCCGTATCGTTCTGCAAGACACCTCGGCCCTGCTGCTGAAAAACGGAGCCCTGTTCGACCGGAACGTGCTCGAAGAAGAACGGCAACGCATCTCCACGTTGTTGCGCAACAGAGGCTACTATGCCTTTAACAAGGAGTATATCACCTATACGGCCGATACCACCCGCTCGCACCGGGTAAACCTGGAACTGAACCTGATGCCGATGCCGGTAGAGAGCAACGGGCAGCTGGTTTACGAGAAACATAAAACCTACCGTATCAATCAGGTATATTTCATCACGAACTACGACCCGATGAATACCAGTACCGAACAAACGGAGGTATTGGATACGGTAGATTATAAAGGGTACAAGATTTTATACGGCGAAAAACGGTTCATAAAAAAAAGTACGTTGGTAAACAACTGCTACATAGAACCCGGGCAGTTGTTCTCAAACCGGATGGTGGACAATACATACAGCGCATTCAGCCGTTTGCGGGTGTTGAAATATGTCAACATACGTTTCGTCCCGATAGAGGTGGGAGAAGAGGAAATGCTGAACTGTTACATTCTGCTGACCGAAGGTAAATCCCAGACCATCTCGATCGACGTGGAAGGGACGAACTCGGCCGGAGACTTTGGCTTTGCCGTGGGATTGACGCACCAGCACCGCAACATTTTCAAAGGGTCGGAAACCTGGTCCACCAAATTCCGGATGGCCTACGAATCGTTGTCGGGTAATTTCGGGAGTATCATCAACGACAACTATACGGAGCTAAGTGCCGAAACAGGCATTACCTACCCCCAGTTTCTCTTTCCGTTTCTTAGCTCCTCTTTTAAGAAACGATTACGGGCAACGACGGAATTCTCCATCAACGCCAACCTGCAACAGCGGCCCGAATACACCCGGGTAATTGCCGGTGCAGGATGGAAATACAAATGGAACACACGACGGAACCGATTCCGCCATACACTTGATCTGGTCGATGTCAGCTACGTATACCTACCCAAAAGCATCAGTGGGTTTATTGACAGTATATCGCCCGAAAACCCGTTACTGCGATACAGCTATGAGGACCACTTCATCATGCGCTCATCTTACATCTTCTACCGGACCAACCTGAATACCGCATCCAACAACCTGTATAATATCTACACGTTGCGTGCCGCCGGGGAGATTGCCGGTAACCTGTTGTACGGACTGTCGAAACTGACGGGACAGAAACGGGGAGCAGACCAGGAGTATTCGTTCCTGGGCATCCGGTACTCGCAATATGCCAAAGCAGACCTGGACTACTCCTATACGTTCCGGTTTACCGAAAAAAACTCGTTGGCGCTCCATATAGGGACAGGGATAGCCATACCCTACGGCAACTCGGAGATGCTGCCGTTTGAAAAACGATACTTCTCAGGCGGGGCCAACAGCGTGCGGGGGTGGTCGGTGCGGACATTAGGCCCAGGTACCTACCGGGGAGAGAACACCGTAACCGATTTCATGAACCAATGTGGAGATATCCGGCTCGACTTGAATGCCGAATACCGGTCCAAGATTATCTGGAAATTGGAGTTGGCCGCCTTTATCGATGCCGGCAACATCTGGACCATACGCAGCTATCCGCAACAACCGGGCGGCGTATTCAAACTGCGCTCTTTCTACAAAGAGCTGGCCATGGCATACGGACTGGGGGCCCGGCTCGATTTCAACTATTTCATCCTCCGCTTCGACTTGGGGATAAAGGCTTTCGACCCCTCACTGACGGGATCGAAACGTTGGGTAATAGCCAATCAAGACCTGCGCCAGGATGCGACGTTGCACTTTGCCGTCGGTTATCCGTTCTAACCGGGCGGCGTGAAACCTGAAAAATAATCGAAACAAAGATTTGTATTTTCAGAGAAAAGGCGCTACCTTTGCAGCGCAATAAAGGATGGTCGGGTAGCTCAGCTGGATAGAGCAACAGCCTTCTAAGCTGTGGGTCTTGGGTTCGAATCCCAACCCGATCACTCACCGAATATGAGGCGATTACACAATTTGTAGTCGCCTTTCTTATTGATTTATTTAATCTGTCCCCATGGGTGTGATAAATCCTTTACAAATATGCGATAGGTTCAAAACTAATGGCTAACTTTATCACCTGATTTTGCAGCAGTCAAATTCAAATGAAAAACACGATAAATCACAACTGCACTTTTATGTATATTCAGAAATTTACCTTTTTGATTTTATCCACATTATTGAGCATAAATGTTAGTGGACAAGAAAACGTTACAAACGCTTTTCAGGATTTGCAACGTACGGGAATTGTTCAAGAAGATCAGTCCATCATGCGAAAGGCGGCATCTGATCAACAAGTGAGGGCGTTGATACAGAAACGGCCGGATGCCGGTTTTTTTTGCTTTACGGAAGACCGCGATCATGATATCCGGTTGAAAGACCGAATTCCCCTTCGCTGGATTGAACGGCCAGAGAAAGAGCGTTCCGTGTTTAAAGGAAACGCTTTGCCCGGTGAATTTTATACCTGGCAAATCGGATTGTACGCTCCGTACAATAAACTGGAACATATATCGGTCTCTTTTTCTGATTTAAAGAACGAACGCGGTGATAAAATCAAGGCCTCGGCGTTGACCTGTTTCAATACGCATGGAATCGACAAATATGGTAAAACGATTCAAATCCCTGTCCAGGTAGAAAAAGGAGAAGTGCAACCTCTTTGGATGGGAGTGGATATCCCCGCTCATGCTACGGGTGTTTACAAAGGAAATGTATGGATTCATGCAAACGATAAACAGAAAGCATGTGTTTCCGTCGAATTACAGGTCAAAGGAGATGTAATTGCCAACCATGGGGATAATGAAGGGTGGAGAAAAACCCGGCTCCGCTGGCTCAATGCAACGATAGGAAATGACGATAAGCCAACGGCTCCTTATATACCCGTTACGGTAAAAGATAACGTCTTAACCTGGCTTGGCGGAAAGGTTCACCTGTCCTCTACCGGTTTGCCATCTTCCATCACCACCTGCTACGATGCCAATAATAATCTGTCGGATGCTACGAATGAAATATTGGCAGGAGAAATGAGATTCATCATTGAGACTGATCAAGGGGAAGAGATGCTGAAAGGAGGAAAGGTGCGGATATTGAAACAAAGCCAAACGAATATTACATGGCGTTCCGAACCATCCAACTCCCGTTTCCAGGTCAGGTGTAGCGGAGATTTCGGTTTTGATGGTATCAGCAACCTCTCAATCCTGGTAAAAGCCAAACAACCGGTTTCGGTGAAAGATATCCGACTGGAAGTTCCTTATTCCGGCTATGCCTCTAAATACATGATGGGATTAGGACATAAGGGCGGTTTTCGTCCGGATACTTTAATTTCCTGGAACTGGGACATAGAGAAACATCAGGATAAGATATGGATGGGAAATGTTAATGCCGGGATGAATTTACGATTCATGGATGACCATTTCGTCCGTCCGCTTGTCAATATCTACTATGCCCTTGGTAAACTAAATCTTCCGGAATCATGGGGCAATCGGAACAAGGGAGGAATAAACATCTACCCTACCGCCCATGGAACGACCCGATTGGTAGCTTACAGCGGCGAACGTCGGATGGAGAAAGGTGAGAAGTTATATTATAACTTTGATATGCAAATCACGCCGGTTAAACCCATTAACTGGAAAAAACAGATAACCAACCGGTTTTATCATTCCAATTCCGATATGAGTGTCAACTATATGGACGAAGCCCTCAAAAACGGAGCCAACTTGATTAATGTGCATCACAAAAAGGATATTTATCCTTTTATCAACTATCCGTATCACGACGATGCTGTTTCTGACCTGAAAGCTTTTATCCAAAAAGCACATCAGAAGAATCTGGGCGTCCGTTTATATTATACAACGCGCGAACTGACCGTTAAGATTCCGGAACTATGGGCTTTACGAAGCCTGGGAAGTGAAGTAATACATGATGGACCGGGAAAAGATACACGTACACTGATCCACCCGAACGGGCCGAACGAATGGTTAAATAAGTATCTGGGCACGCACTTCATTCCTGCCTGGTATAATGCCTTTAATGAGGGGAAATATGCCGGAGATATGGATATTTCCGTCATTACAACTCCTGACTCCCGGTGGAACAACTACTACCTGGCTGGATTAGACTGGATGGTCAAGAACTTAGGTATCGACGGTATCTATATCGACGATAGTGCCTTAGACCGGAAAACCATTCAACGTGCCCGCAGGATTCTTGATTCGGACGGGAAAGAACGATTGATTGATATTCACTCCTGGAATCACATGAATCAATGGGCGGGCTTTGCCAACTCGCTTCATCTATATACGGAATTGCTTCCTTACGTAGACCGTACATGGATCGGCGAAGGCTTTTCGGCAAACAATACGGCAGATTTCTGGTTGATAGAGATGTCCGGTATCCCTTTCGGGTTGCTTAGTGAAACGTTAGACGCCCAGAATCAATTCAGAGGATTGGTATATGGGATGTTGCCCCGTTTACCATGGAGCGGGAATCCTGTTCCGCTCTGGAATTTATTCGATGAGTTTGATATGAAGGATGCATCCATCCGCGGATACTGGGATGAACAGTGTCCTGTTAAAACAGACAATAAGGATTTACCTGCCACGGTATTTGTCAACGGAGATAAAGCTTTGGTCGTTATCGCTAACTGGACCGATCTGCCTCAAACAGCCCAAATACAGATTGATGAAAAAGCCCTTGGATTCAAACCGACCAAGTTCACCTTGCCTGAAATCAAAAATCTTCAATGGGGTGAGAAACTATCCAACCTGAACCATTGTGAAATCCTGGGCAGAAGCGGACTGATCGTTTGGTTGGAAAAGTAAGTTTAATAATTCAGACATAACCCTACCTGTTTTCTGCCAATCTGTAACCTGTTTCTCGATGCGGAAAGACAAGGCCCCGAAAGGCTGGATGTTGCCCAAAGCATTGAGCGTTGTCGACAACTTGAACGAAACAGCCCCGATGGCGGACATCGGCTGTGAAACAGGAGGAGAGTGTATGGTGCTGGTACAGAATGTCCCCCGATAAGACGATTCAAGTACCGATCTTCTCATAGGACAACCGATTATCATCTGATAATAAATCGATCGGAGAAGAAAAATATTTTCAAATAAAGGTTATCTTTGAAGATGTTATCTATTAAAGGGAACTACTATGAAACCTACACACCATTTACTTATATGGGGAGTATGTGCAGCAACCTGGTTACTGTCTGCCTGCAACAACGTGCCGCCCCCTGCGCCGGTCTTGCCCGTCCCTACACCGGAGCAAATAGCGTGGCATAAATTGGAAACTTACGCGTTCGTTCATTTTGGATTAAACACCTTTAATGATTTGGAATGGGGCTACGGAAATACTCCGGCCTCGACCTTCAATCCGACGGATCTGGACTGCGACCAGTGGGTACGAACCTTTAAAGCGGCCGGACTGAAAGGGGTTATCTTGACGGCCAAGCACCACGAC
>DVNA01000138.1 GCA_018714665.1 Candidatus Gallibacteroides avistercoris
AGAACAAATTATCTTGATTTACAATAATAGGGGGAGGGATTTATCCTTCCCCCTTTTTATTTGGACATGAGCCGATAAAGAAAAAAAAGAACCCTCTCATTCCCAACACCCAAAATCTAACGAATCCCCAGATGAGGCATAACGTCATCTTTTTAATAAAGATGACGTTATGCTCCCAAAATCCGAAATAAGGTTAAAAACGAGCCTCAAATCAAAAATTAACAATAACACAGACATACAAAAACAAAAAACGACTTAATAAGATTAGTCCGTTTTCTGTTTTTCAATAAATATCTCAACCTCTAACAAAGGCCTCGTTCGCGTAATTTTAACTGCCAGCGCCATGCGGACATAAGGGTATCTTCGACCGTCTCTTTGGCCGTCCACCCCAACACCTTATTGGCTTTTTCGGGATTCGCCCACACTTTTTCAATATCGCCTTCCCGGCGTCCGACGATTTGATAGTTCAGTTTCTGACCGGTAACTTTTTCAAAGGTGCGAATCAATTCCAATACGGACAATCCCCGACCGGTTCCTAAATTAAAAATCTCTACGTTATCAAGGCTTTTTCCCGAAATCATTCTATCGACGGCTATTACATGGGCCTTGGCCAAATCAACTACATTAATATAATCACGAATACAAGAACCGTCAGGGGTATTGTAATCATCGCCGAAAACGCTCAATTTTTCACGTATCCCGATAGCCGTCTGGGTAACAAAAGGCAACAGGTTTTGTGGCACACCGTTGGGCAACTCTCCAATTTCTGCCGTCGGATGTGCCCCTATGGGATTAAAATAGCGCAAGATGATGCTTTTAAACGGTGCTCCGGCATGGATGGTATCGCAAATAATATCTTCGCAAATTGTTTTGGTATTTCCATAAGGAGAAAGTGCTTTTTTGCGAGGTGCCGATTCGGTTACAGGTAAAAACTCGGGATCGGGCTGTCCATAGACTGTACAAGAGGACGAAAACACAAAGCCTTCAATATGATACTTGGGCATCAACTCCAACAAATTGATTACCGACACCAGATTATTCCGATAATATTTCAAGGGTTCTTTCACCGATTCGCCAACAGCTTTACTGGCCGCAAAATTAATGATTCCTTTTATGCCGGGATACTCTTGAAAAAGTTGTTCCAACGCATCTTTGTCACAAACATCCATCTGTTTGAATACCGGACGTTTTCCGGTAATGCGTTCTATGCCATCCAATACTCCGATATTTGAATTGGAAAGGTTATCTATAACAACCACCTCATAGCCGGCATTCTGCAATTCTACCACCGTATGCGACCCTATATAACCGGTACCTCCGGTAACCAAAATTTTCCCCTTCATAGCTTCTTGGTATTTAACTATTAAATAAAAAAAGCATCTCACAATTTCAACTAAATTGCCCGATGCTCATCTTTTTTTTATAAGAGCCGCGAGAGGGACTCGAACCCTCGACCTTTTCGTTACGAATGAAATGCTCTACCAACTGAGCTATTGCGGCAAATCCAAAAAACTGATGCAAAGTTAATCTTTTTCGTATTCGTACGCAATATTCGAGACATTTTTTTTATTCGAGATTGTTATTTTATAGAATCTCCCAGAAAGACAAATACTTTCAGAAATTTTTATTGATATTTATATTCTTCAAACACATTCCTCAATTCACTAATAATTAACCATTTACAACAAAATCACAATAATACGTCAAAAATATACACACATTATAATCAATAAAAATCGCATTCTTTATACTCTAATTCAAAAAAAAGAGCGTAATTTGCAACAGAAATATAGTTGTAACAACTGTTTTATTTTGCCATTATCAGACCAGCCCTCTCGCTTCTGTTTTTTTAAGAAATACAAGAGGACGGTTTGTTGTTGAATAAAACTTAGAATCAATATAAATGGAATTTACAGCTCAGCAAATAGCAGACTTTTTACAGGGTGAAATTATCGGTAACCCTGAGGCCAAAGTCAATAATTTGTCTAAAATAGAAGAAGGAGCACCGGGGACATTAAGTTTCCTTGCTAATTCCAAATATATACATTATTTATATGAGACGAAATCGAGCATCGTTCTCATAAATAAAGACTTTACACCGGAACACCCGGTAAAGGCCACCCTTATCCGCGTCAAAGATGCCTACTCGTCTATGGCCATGTTGCTCAATATGGTAGAAGCTGCCCGACAACCCAAAAGCGGTATTAATCCCAATACATTCATCGCTACCTCGGTATCACTGCCGGCTTCGGTATATGTGGGTGCCTATTCCTATATTGGAGAAAATGCCATCATCGGAGAAAACGTAAAGATATATCCCCAGGTATATATCGGAGAAAACGTAAAAATTGGCCATGATACGATTCTGTATCCAGGCGTAAAGATTTATCGCGACTGTGTTATCGGCAATAATTGTACGTTACACTCGGGTGTAGTAATCGGTGCAGATGGGTTCGGGTTCGCTCCCATGGGAGAGACCTACGTCAAGATTGCACAAATCGGCAATGTAGTGCTGGAAGATTATGTCGAAATAGGAGCCAACACAACCATAGACCGGGCAACGATGGGTTCCACCCGCATACACCGGGGGGTAAAACTGGACAATCTGATACAAGTTGCCCACAACGTGGAGATTGGCGAAAATACAGTCATGGCGGCACAATGCGGTATTGCAGGTTCAACCAAAGTAGGCAGTCACTGTATGTTCGGCGGACAGGTAGGACTGGCCGGCCACATCAATATAGGCAATCACGTCAATATCGGCGCACAATCGGGTGTTACCAAGGACTTTGAAGACAACCAAACCATCTTCGGTTCTCCGGCACAGCCCAAAAGAGAAGCTTTCCGTACTGCCGGTATGATAAAACGGCTGCCCAATGTACTGAATTTGGTGGACGAGTTACAACAAGAGGTAAAACGTCTAAAACAAAAACTGGGAGAATAAATTTAATTTATATCATAAAGGAATCCATACATGATAAAGCAAAAGACATTAAAGAGTAGTTTTACTCTTACCGGTAAGGGATTACACACGGGATTAGACATAACTGTCTCTTTTTTGCCCGCTGACGAAAATCACGGATATAAAATACAGCGTACCGATTTAGAAGGACAACCTGTCATCGACGCAGTGGCCGATAACGTTATCGATACTCAAAGAGGAACTGTTGTAGGGAAAAAGGATGTACAAATCAGTACCATAGAACACGCTATGGCCGCTTTGTACGGAGCAGGTATAGACAACTGCCTGATTCAGGTCAATGCGCCGGAGTTCCCGATTCTGGACGGTAGTGCCAAATATTATATCGAAGGGATAGAAAAGGTCGGCATAGAAGAACAGAATGCCGAACGGGAATATTTCTTAATCAAAGAAAAAATCGAAATCAAGGACGAAGAGAGCGGCGCTTCTATCTTGGTTCTTCCCGACGACCATTTCTGCATCAATACCTTGATTGCTTTCAACTCTCCCGTATTGTCAAACCAATATGCCTGTCTGGAACGGATAGAAGATTTTGCAACGGAAATTGCCAGCTGCCGGACATTTGTCTTTGTCCGCGAAATAGAGCCGTTAGTAAAAAACAACTTGATAAAAGGCGGCGATTTGGACAATGCCATCGTCATATACGACCAAAAAACCTCACAAGAGGAACTGGATCGGTTAGCTGATTTGATGAATACGCCTCATCAATCTATCGAAAACCTCGGATATATCAACCATAAGCCGCTTGTTTTCGACAACGAGCCGGCCCGGCACAAATTATTGGATATCATGGGAGATATTGCCTTAATCGGCAAACGGATAAAGGGCCGCATCATTGCTACCCGGCCGGGACATAAAATCAACAATATGCTGGCTCGCCGGTTACGCAAAGAGATAAAAAGAATAGAGATACAAGCCCCTGTTTACGACATGAGCAAAGAGTCCATCATGGACGTAAACCGTATCCGCCAGTTACTGCCGCACCGATTCCCGTTCTTGATGGTCGATAAAATTATTGAGATCGGCTCCTCATACATCGTAGGGGTAAAGAACGTTACGGTAAATGAACCGTTCTTTCAAGGACACTTTCCCGAAGAACCGGTTATGCCGGGCGTACTGATTGTAGAGGCCATGGCCCAAACAGGAGGATTGCTTGTACTGAACTCGGTAGAAGAAGCACACCGTTACTCTACCTATTTTATGAAAATAGACAGTGTAAAATTCCGGCAAAAAGTGGTTCCGGGAGATACACTGATTTTCCACCTATCGTTGATGACAGAGTTGAGGAGAGGATGTGCATACATGAAGGGATATGCTTTTGTAGGAGAGAAAATTGTAGCCGAAGCGGAATTCTTGGCTCAAATAATAAAAAACAAATAAAAACTATTTTCCAGAAGAGAGATGAAACAACCATTAGCTTACGTACACCCTGAGGCAAAAATAGCACCGAATGTGGTTATAGAACCGTTCGTTACCATAGATAAAAACGTAGTTATCGGTGAGGGTACCCGTATCGGATCGAATGCTACCATATTGGAAGGTGCCCGTATCGGAAGAAATTGCAACATTTTTCCGGGAGCTGTCATTGCCGGGATACCGCAAGACCTGAAATTTCGAGGAGAAGAAACCACGGCAGAAATAGGCGATAACACCACCATACGGGAATGTGTTACCATCAACCGTGGAACGGCATCGAAAGGGAAAACCGTAGTAGGGAATAATTGCCTGATTATGGCCTATTGCCACGTAGCTCACGACTGTGTGGTAGGAAATAACGTTATCATGTCTAATGCTACACAGATTGCCGGAGAAGTACAGGTGGACGACTATGCCATCCTGAGCGGCGGAGTATTGGTGCACCAATTCTGTCATGTTGGGTCTCACGTAATGGTACAGGGCGGGTCTCTGATCAACAAAGATATCCCCCCTTACGTAAAAGCGGCACGTTACCCCATCTCTTATGCAGGTATCAACTCCATTGGATTGCGCCGTAGAAACTTTTCAAACGAAACGATTCGCGACATTCAGGAAATATACCGCTATCTCTATCTCTCAGGATTAAACAACTCCGATGCAATAGAGCGCATCGAAGCAGAATTGCCTGCTACCAAAGAGCGGGACGAGATCATTCTGTTTGTACGAAACTCCCAACGCGGTATCATACGGGGATACCTATAAAACGGTTAACGAATTGCGGAGAAAGATATTATATCTTTCTCCTTTCTTTATCTAAAAAACCAATATTCATGCTGTTAGACATTGTCATACTTATTGTAGGATTAGCCTTAATTTTATATGGTGCAAACTTTCTAACCGATGGTCTGCGGCTCTTGCCCAAAGATTCAACATTTCAGAATTTGTCATCGGATTGACGATTGTTGCCATCGGTACGTCCATGCCGGAATTTGTAGTCAGTACCCTGTCTGCATTCCAAGGAAACAGCGACGTTGCCATCGGAAACGTCATCGGTTCAAACATCTTCAACACATTGGCCATCTTAGGCATTACCTCGCTGTTAGCGCCTGTTGCCCTGACAAAAACAAACATCAAGTGAGATATTCCCATGGGAATATTTGCCTCTATCGTTCTGCTTATCATGACCTCGGATGTTTTTCTGGGAGATGGTACAATCGACATGATCGGCCGAGGAGAAGGTATTTTACTACTTTTCTGCTTCGCCGGATTCATGACCTATTCTTTTTTAACAGCTAAAAACATCCCCGAAACTGAAATGCCGGAAAATGCCTCCACAAAAAAGAAAAACGGATGGGTTATCAGCGCCATGATCATCGGAGGGTTAGCCGGATTAATCTTCGGTGGCAACATTTTCTTAGACAGTGCCATATCCATCGCTCGGGCTGCCGGCATCAAAGATGCGACGATTGCCATCACATTGATGGCCGGCGGAACATCCTTACCCGAATTGGCTGCCAGTACCGTATCGGCCATCAAAGGGCGGTCGCAACTGGCTCTGGGAAACGTGGTAGGTTCCAATATCAGTAATATTTTCCTGGTTCTGGGTGCAAGTGCCGCCATCTCCCCGCTCACTTTGGGAGACATTACCACAGGCGATATGCTGGTCATGGTAGGCTGTTCTATCTTACTGCTGATTACGGCATATACGTTCAAGAAAAAGAAGATAGACCGTATTGAAGGCATTATCTTTTTGTTGATATTTCTGGCATACATGGTCTGGGTGGTCAACCGGTAGAACTTTATATAAGCAACTTCAAGTTTCTGTTCCTAAGAAGGAGAAAAGCAAAAGAAATCATAATAAAATAAGAGACCTTTCCCTTAACGGGAAAGGTCTCTTATTTTATTATGCCCAAACAAAAATATCCTATCCGAACAAGCTCCATGCAACGGTCAACCCAGCCATTACGATGGATACCATACTCATCAACTTGATCAGGATATTCAAACTGGGCCCGGAAGTATCTTTAAACGGGTCTCCAACGGTAT
>DVNA01000139.1 GCA_018714665.1 Candidatus Gallibacteroides avistercoris
TTTTCGCGATTTCTTGTGAATATACCGCAAACAGTCATTATCGGCAGAAAAGTCTTCACAGACATTCATCTTTTTTAGAACAGCCGATGTAATATCATAAGAAGGATATAGATTTTCTGAGTTGTTGACGATATCGGAACCCCAATAGATACGTCCGTTTCCGTATTTGTTGGAAACCAATCCTTCTGGAATATCGTATCCTCCCCAGATTCGATTGACAGACTCCGCTATTTGTTTGTCGGCGTTAGGATAATCGGTGAGACCGGGAACTGAAACAGGCGGCAATCCGACAACGATAGCACCGTCTTTAATGAGAGCCTCCATTTTATGGATCATCTTCGGAGTCATCATTTTGAAATCGGGTAAAACCAATAAGCGGTATTTCATTCCGGAGTGGAAAGTGATATATCCATCTTCCATGAAAGCAGACTGGAAAAGAGTTGGTGGACATACATCAAAATTATAACCTTTTTTGTCCGGTAAATACGAATCGTTTCCCAATGCAGAGGCAGGTGCCTTGAATACGAATGGAGCTTCTTCGGGGGCAAGATACAACACATCTGCAACCGTTACACCATACTGCAACATCATCTGGCACCGGGATACGTAGGTATGATAAGCATCGGCATACGGCCACCATGTCTGATTGCGATCCCAATGAATACCATACCCTCCCATTGTCATGCCCGGACGGATACTGTCCGGGAGACTCTGATGTTGGAACGTATGGTAAGTCAATCTATTGATTCCCGCAGCAAACGCCCAGTCTGTCTGGTTTTTCATGGATGCAGGATGCTGCCTCCAACCGTCTCCTGATGCTGTAAAGGCTTCTGACGGGAGAACTCTCTGACCCTTTATATTGGCTAACGAACTTCCTTCAATCGCACTAAAAGAGGTATTATACCCACCAGGACTCCAAAACTCACACATCGGAATATCCGCTATGGCTCCAAGTTCAAGGTCCTGCATGGGATTCATATCGTACGGTTCGATTGAAAGCTGCATACCATGTCGAGCTGCATAATTTTTTACGGCCAGAGCATGATTTTCCAACATAAGATCCTGCATCGTTTGCCTTAAATCCCACAAAAAACGTTCACTGATATCCTTGTTTCCAACAATATAACCAGCATATACAGTGAAATAGGGCTGAGGATCGTAACCTCTACGTTTTTTGAATTCTTCGCGCAGTCTTGGAGCCCAATTCTGCGCTCCCATTTCCCAACTGTCCATGTGGAGGATTTTCAGCCCTCCTGTTGATTCTGGATTACGTTCGCCTATAACGCTGAACAGTTCTTCTGTAAATACATCCAGATGCGCCAGGAGTGCCGTAGTATCGGATTTATCACATTCAAACCCTATCCCCGGGAACGGTGCCGGACGGGTTACGGCGCCGTTATTTCGTATGCCGAAACGCATGATTGTCCATTCCCCGTTGGGTACATCCCACGTAATAGAACCATCTTTCAGTAAAGAGGTCAAATCGATTATCTGATTCTCTGCAATACCTTCTCCTGGTTTTGCAGGCTCATTCTGTATTTCACGAGGGATATATTGTTTGACTCCGGGTACAGAACTGTATGGAGCTCTGTAATACAATGCTTTTTCATCTATATCCTTTATGGCCGCCTGACCATTAGTAGAAGGAAAGGCCAATACGGCAACATCTTCATAATAATCGAGCCATTTTTCTTTCAGTTCGGGAGTAAAAGTTCCCTCTCCAAAATAGGGAGGTTTAGGAGCTGGTTTTTCAAGTTGTATCGTTTTGATTCCTGCACCGGATACTTGTGTTGAAGATGAAACAAGGTGTCTCATGGACTGATCTGCTTTTACCCACGGACCTCCGCTACCGGTCCAACCGGGACCGATACCCAGAATCATTGTGATTCCTAACCGTTCGCATTCTTTGACGGCATGTTTAAAACACTCTTTCCATTCATCACTTAGAAAATCGACTTTTCCACGAGGAACACCGACATTGACTTCAAGAAACACAACAAAACCAATCCCTTCCTGTTTCATGGATTCGAGGTCTTTGGTCATTCCCTCCTTTGACAGATTGCCGTCCATAAAATACCAATATACTCCTGGTCTGGCGCCATCCGGTGGTACAATGAATTCCTTACGTAATAAACATAGCTCTTTTTCCGTTTCATTCTTACACCCTTCCGTAATTAGAATTAGAAAAAGTGCCATAATTGCAGCATATATATATTTCATAATTTATTACGTATTTAATGTATCAGTACACCACAAAAGAGAAAAGCCCAAAGCTGACCCCATCATTAGCCATATACACCTTTGAAATCTCTCCCATTCTGAATTAGAAATCAACAAATGATACGATTGCAATCTCTTCCTCCAAGTCATTTATTTAGAACAGGTTCGGAAATACCAACGAGAATATCAGTACGGCCAACCCCACTAGCAATACGGTTATAGTTTGGGACGATACTCCTTTCCACTCTTTCAGGAGAATTCCCCAGACGTTGCTGAAAACCACATTCAATGCCATCAGGATACACCACGAAAAGGCCATCATCACACTGCCAGGCTCCAAGAAACTTTTCCCCATGCCGAGACCGAAAAACTGCGAATACCACAACAACCCGGCCAACGCACAAAACAACAGGTTATTGACCAGCAAGGACGTTTTCCGGTAATCGCCGAATGTCTTGTTTTTTGTGTTTTGGTAAAGGCAATATGCTGCATTGGTCAAGAATCCGCCGCAGGTAACCATCAACGTGGCCGGCAAGGTTTTGAACAGTTCGCTGGCTCCGGATACCACCAACGGTTCTCCGGCTTCGAGCCCCAAAGCGAAACAGGCGCTCATGATTCCTGCCGTCAAGGCTACGACCAGCCCTTTGGTCAAAGCAAAATCCTTTACAGCGGCCCGTTTCTCTTCTTCGGACATATTCCGGGCGCGTAAACTTCCGGCATACCCGATAATGGCAATACCGGCCAAAGTGATACAAACGCCCAACAACAGAATCAATCCGGAGCCGGAAAAGAGATCGGTACCCTTCATCAGGGCCGGAATAATAGTTCCAAAAGCCGAGCAGGTACCCAAGGCAATGGATTGACCCAGGGCTACGCCTAAATAACGCATACTCAACCCAAAAGTCAAACCACCTACCCCCCAGAGCATTCCGTATCCCATCGCCTTACAAGCGGCAGACACATCTACCGACAAGATCTGGCACAGGGAGCCGCCAGCCGGGACGGCCAGCAAAGCACCCAGAAAAGGGAATACCAACCAGGCAAAGATACCTTGCGTCAGCCAGAAACTTTCCCACGACCACTCTTTTACCTTATTAATGGGAACGTATGAACTGGATTGTCCGAAACTCCCTATGGCAATGATCAATAATCCAATAAAGGTATTCATACAGGGATTCTTTTTTTATTAACCTCTTTTTAGCGTAACTTCTCTTTCGTATTGCTGGATATCGGCAATAAAATCTTCTCCTACCGGTACATCGTTCACCAAGCAGAAATAATCCCACACGGCATTCCACGGAAGAGATTTAGCCTCTTCCTGCAAAGCCAACCGTTCAAAATATTGCCCGTTGGCTTCGTATTCACGTAGTTTGGCAATCGGTTCGAGCAGGGCCTGCAACAACGCCTTTTGGGTAGCCCGCGAACCGATTACATAAGCGCCTATGCGGTTAATGGTAGCATCGAAATAATCCAACCCGATGTGGACACGGTCCATGGCTCCGCAACGGACAATCTCTTTGGAGAGATCCAGCAAATCGTCGTTCAGAATGACTACGTGGTCGCTGTCCCAGCGGATGGGGCGACTTACGTGCAACATGATTTCCGGTGTAAACAACAGCAGGGAGGATATCTTATCGGCAATGCTTTCGGTCAAATGGAAATGGCCGGTATCGAGCGTAACAATCTTTCCTTTTTTGGCACCATATCCCAAATAGAAATCGTACGATCCCACGGTATAGCTTTCCAGCCCGATACCGAACAACTTGGCTTCGATAGCATCTTTCATGTGGGTGTATTCGGTAGCAAAAATTTCATCCAGCGACTGTTCCAATATCTGACGGTAATAGAGCCGGCTGGCCGGTACCTCCTTTGAGCCGTCGTGAATCCAGAGGTTCATCATACAGGGATTTCCCTGTGCCTTGCCCATTTCCTCGCTAATCAAACGGCAACGTTTGGTGTGCTCGATCCAGAAATCGCGGATAGCCTTGTCGGGATTGGCCAACGTCAGATTGCCGCTTTTGGGATGAGAGAATGAGGTAGGATTAAAGTCGAGGCTCATGCCATTCTCTTTCGCCCACTCCATCCAGCTTTTAAAATGTTCCGGGCCCACTTCATTCCGATCAACCTTCTTTCCTTGAAAATCGCCGTAAATTTCATGCAGGCTCAGCCGGTGCTTTCCGGGCAAAAAAGAGGCGGCTTTTAAGACATCGGCCCTTACCTCGTCTATATTGCGGGCTTTCCCGGGATAATTACCCGTTACCTGGATTCCTCCGGACAGACTTCCATCTGGATTTTCAAAACCTACCACATCGTCCGTCTGCCAGCAATGCAAAGACAGCTGTATCCGCTGCAACTGATCCATGGCTTTTTGAACATCTACACCTACGGCTGCATATCTCTGGGCAGCTGCCTCAAAAGCTGTTTTTACTAATTCACTCTTTCCCATAGTACGTCTTTATTTTAATTTGATTTTATCTTGTTACGATTTTCCGATACTTTGCATAGGCCGCATTCCACAGATCCCGTTCCTGCGGTTGAAAAACGGAGGTCTCTATGCACCGGGCTATCACCCGACGCATCTCCATCCGGTCGTTCACCAATCCCATGGCTCTTGCCTGTATCATGACATTGCCTATGGCCGTAGCCTCCGAAGGACCGGCTATAACAGGTTTATCGATTGCGTTAGCCGTAAACTGGTTCAAGAGGCTGTTCTTCGACCCTCCGCCAATGATATGCAAACATTCGATGGGGAAAGGAGAAAGCTCTTCCAACGACTCCAATACCTGACGATAACGCAATGCCAGGCTTTCAAAAATAGTGCGTATGATGCGGGCATGGGTATCCGGAACAGGTTGTCCGGTACGTTTACAATAGGCTTGAATGGCCTCTATCATACCGGGAGGATTTGCAAATTCCGGCTCATCGGGATTTACCAAAGAACGGAAAGGCTCGGCCGATTCAGCCATCTCTACAATTTGCGAATAGGTATATTCGGTACGCTCCTCCCGTTTCCACTCTTTCCGACACTCTTCCAACAACCACATACCGGTTATGTTTTTCAAAAAACGGGTAGTACCCTCTATACCGCCTTCGTTGGTAAAATTCAACCGATAGGAGGATTCCGTAATAATCGGTTCTTCGGTCTCTATCCCCATCAACGACCAGGTACCCGAACTCAGGTAGGCAAAATGCTTATTCCGTGCGGGTACGGCAGCTACCGCCGAGGCCGTATCGTGTCCTGCCACCGCAACAACAGGGACTTTACCGATCCCCGTTTCGGAGGCCAGCGCATCAGTCAACTCACCAACTACACTCCCCGGAAATATCGGGTCATGCAACAGCGACGACGAAATGCCGATGGCTTCGAGCAGCGACGACTCAAACTTCTTGGTTCTGGGATTCAATATTTGCGAGGTAGAGGCATCTGTATATTCGCACACTTGCCTACCGGTCAACATATACGACAACAAATCGGGCATAAACAGAATCTTGTCGGCCTTTTCCAACGGAGTATACCCCTCTTGTTTGGCCGCAAAAAGCTGGTAAAGGCTGTTAAAATTCATGATCTGAATCCCGGTTTTGTCGTACACCTCTTTTTGAGGTACAATTTTAAAATATTCTTCCGGCTTACCTACCGTATAGGGATCTCGATAGGCTCGGGGCAACCCCAAAATAGCTCCATCTGCACCAATATAGGCAAAATCCACTCCCCACGTATCGATACCGATCGAGTCTACCTTTATCTGTTGCTCGGCACAAATAACCAGCGCCTGTTTTAAGGATTTGTATAAAGAGAAAACATCCCAATAATATTTTCCATGCAACTCCATGATGGCGTTGGGAAAGCGCAGTATCTCCCGCATTTCAAATTTGACACCATCTACGGTCGCCAATACCGCCCGGCCACTGGTTGCACCCAAATCGAAAGCTAAAAAATTGTGTTTCTTCATGATAACATTAGAAAAACCGTTTCTACAAGTGCAAAAATAAAAATTATAATCTATCTTTGTGTTACAAAAATGACATTATACTTTTCAATTTTGACATGAATTCGCTCGAAACAAGCAGCCACAAATACCTAACCATCAGTAACACGGACGAAGAGTGGGGCATCGTGGTCACCACCATAGGCCATCAACTGATAGAACCACAAAGTCGCTACCCGCTGACCAAACATCCGGAAACGTACGATTTCAAACCGTTATCGGGACGTATTCTAAATGAATATCAACTGGTCTACATCACCAAAGGGAGTGGTTATTTTTCCTCCCAATCCTGCAAAAAACAACCGGTCAAGGCCGGAACCATGATTTTACTGTTTCCGGGAGAGTGGCATAGCTATTATCCTGATCCGGAGACAGGCTGGGACGAATATTGGGTGGGGTTTCGAGGAGCCCACATAGACCGGCGGGTTGAAAAGCATTTTTTCTCGATCGAGGAACCGTTGCACCAAATCGGAGTAAGCTCTACCATCGTAGGCCTGTATGAAGACATTATGAAATTTTCGGAAGAGGAGAAGGCCGGATACCAACAGATCATATCCAGTATCGTTCTGCATATTCTGGGGGCGGTCTATTACAAAGACAGGAACAACACGTTGAGCAACACGATGGAGGTGAACATCATCAACCGAGCACGTATTTTAATGAAAGACAAAATAGGCAGTTCCTCTTCCCCGGAGGAGATAGCCGAAGAGTTAGGCGTCGGATACTCCCGGTTCCGCCGTATGTTCAAAGACTATACCGGGGTCTCCCCTGCCCAATACCAGGCCCAGTTACGGATTTCAAAAGCCAAAGAGATGCTTACCGGATCGCAACGCAACATCTCGGAAATAGCCTATGAACTCTGCTTTGAAAATGCAGGCCAGTTCTCTACCTTTTTCCGGAAAAAAGTAGGCATAACTCCATCTGAATTCCGTAGACGAACCCATTGATAGATTTGACCGAACAATAACCAAAAGATTACCAAATATTTTGCTTGAAAAACTCAAAAAGCGTACAAATAGGTATAAAATTTTTATTTACTTTGCAACACTCAAAAAACATGAAACATTTATAAACACACACAACATATATTTATGAAAGATGAATTGCTTAAACAGTTAGAATCTTTATCAAAACGCAAAGACGAAGTAGGCAGACGTACGTTTTTAAAAATGCTGGCCTCAATGGGTATTATTTCGGCCATCAGCATAGATGACACATTTGCCTATTCGAGCGATGCAAAAGGGAAAATTGTAATCATTGGCGGCGGAGCTGCTGGTCTCAGCATGGCAGCCCGTTTAACCAGATGGCTCGATAATCCGGACATTACTTTAATCGATCCCAGCGACCGTCAATATTATCAACCCGGATTTACCCTCATCGCGGCCGGAGAATACGAACCGGACGAGGTTTGGAAAGAACAAAAAGATTGTATCCCCAACGGCGTAAAATGGATAAAAGATTCTGTGATAGCAGTAGATCCCATTTGGAGCCAGGTTACAACCAGCCAGAACGAAAAAATCTCATACGACTTTTTGGTATTGACCCCGGGGTTACAGATCAATTGGAATAAAGTGGAAGGCATCTCTCTCGAAACACTCGGACAAGGAAATGCCCACTGTATATACGATTTTGAAGGTGCCCAGAAAACGTGGAAAGCCATGTTGGAATTTGCCAAAACCGGCGGAAGAGGTATCTTTACCGATACATATACCAAATTGAAATGTGGAGGAGCTCCTAAAAAAATCTGTTTGCTTACGGAGCACCAGAGCCGGAAACAAAACAACCGAGAAAATCTGAAACTGGACTACTACACGGCATCGCACGAGTTGTACGATGTACCCTACTTCACCCCCCGGTTGGAAGAAATCTACCACGAACGCAACGTCTCCATCAACCTGTTCTGCCGGGTAAAAGGGGTAGATACTGCCGCCAAACGCGTATATTTTGAAAAAGTGGAGAAACAGGGAGACGAAACCATCGTTACCCCGTTTACCGAAGATTACGACTTCCTGCACTTTACCCCGCCCATGTCTGCTCCCGATTTCGTACGCGACTCAGGTTTGGGATGGACCGAAGGCAAACTGGCCGCAGAAAGCTGGGTGATGGTGGACAAAGAGACGTTGATACACAAGGCCTATCCCAACATTATCTCATTAGGTGATGTGGCCGGTGTACCGACCAGCAAAACATCGGCAGCCGTACGGATGCAGGTGCCGGTAGCTGCCAAAAACCTGATCGCCCTGATGGAAGGCAAAGAGCCGCAAGAAAAATACAACGGATATGCAGCCTGTCCCATCGTTACCGACTACGGACATGTACTGCTCTGCGAGTTCGATTATGACAAGAATCCTTGCATCTCCTTCCCTTTCTCTTTGCTAGACACCTCCAAAGAACAGTGGGCCGCTTGGATTTTGAAAAAATACATCCTGAAACCGGTCTATTTCTATGGAATGTTGAACGGAATCATGTAAAACAGATACTATATCAAATTTTCATAGCCCGGAACAATGCTTTGCTGTTGTCCCGGGTTCTTTTATTACCGAAAAAAACATACGCACAACAGCTTCTTCCAATAAAAACACTACTTTTGTACAAACTTGAATTATTATGAAAACTCGTGTTCTAACCCTTTGCTGTTTTCTGACCACACTGTTACCCTTGCAGGCGCAAGTTTTTGAAGATTTTTTCTTGGATAAAACCATGCGCTTCGATTACTTCCGATGCGGAAACGCAGAAACGGAAACCATTTACTTTGACAAAATAAAAGAAGAGCCCTACTGGGGAGGTTCAAAAACAAACCTGACAGACAAATTTGATTACGGCAACCACCGCTTCCGCATCATCGACATGGCAAGCGGGAAGCTAATCTACTCACGAGGATATTGCAGCCTGTTCAAAGAGTGGCAAGCAACCGAAGAGGCCCACACCACTCCCAAATGCTATCCGGAAGGCGTTACATTCCCCTATCCTAAACAATCGGTAAAAATAGTGCTGGACAGCCGTAACAAAAAAGGAGAGTGGGAAGAACGGTTTGAATACACCATCCAACCGGATAGCTATACCATCCAAAAACTTAAACCGTTGGGAGAAGCTTTTGATGTAGTAGTAAACGGCGATCCCCAGCATTGCGTGGACATCGCTTTAATAGCCGAAGGATACAGCACCGACGAACGGGAGGCTTTTGAAGAGGCCTGCCGCTATTTCGCCGAACAAATCTTCTCGTTCTCTCCCTACAAGGAAAACAAACAAAAGTTCAACATACGGGGCGTATGGATAGCCTCGTCCGAATCGGGAGTCAGCAAACCCAGTCAAGGCTCATGGGTCAATACCGCAACATCGGCCAAGTTCAACACGTTAGGCAGTGAACGCTACCAAATGATAGACAACCTACAAACGGTAAAAGATATTGCCTCAGCTGTTCCCTACGACGTTATCTACGTACTGACCAATACCGACAAATACGGAGGCGGAGGAATCTATAACTTCTACGGAATCAGCTCTGCCCAACAGATAAAATCTACGGGAAAAGTGTACATCCACGAGTTTGGGCATCTGCTCACCGGATTGGGAGATGAGTATGTCGGTGGAACAGAAACAAACGAGTTCTATCCGTTACAGGTAGAACCTTGGGAGGCAAACCTGACTACCTTGACCGATTTCGACAAAAAAGAGTGGAAAAAGATGTTGAAGAAAGATACGCCGATCCCTACCCCGAACAAAAAATCCAATACAGACAAATTGGGCGTGTACGAGGGCGGTGGATACCTGCAAAAAGGGATATACCGTCCCTACATACATTGCCTGATGAATCACTTCCAGGTCGATTATTTCTGTCCGGTTTGTACCAAGGCTATTATAGACATGATTACGTTCCATTGCCAATAACAAAAAAACAGGCACCCGATTTATGAAAGAGTCGTTTATCTTAATTATTCTAGCCTGTTATTTCGGCATATTGATGTTTATCTCATACCTGACCGGAAAAAAAAGCAACAACCGGACATTTTTTATCGGCAACAAGCAATCGCCCTGGATGCTGGTGGCATTCGGCATGATCGGCACCTCCATCTCGGGAGTAACGTTCGTATCGGTCCCGGGTATGCCGTTAAGTATCGACATGACCTATATGCAAACCGTCTTAGGCTTCGCGGTAGGATACCTGGTGGTGGCACACCTGCTACTGCCCCTCTATTACAAACTGAACCTGACCTCCATCTACACCTATCTCAAAGAGCGGTTCGGGAATCGGGCATACAAAACGGGAGCCTCTTTTTTCCTGTTGTCCAAAACAATCGGAGCAGCAGCCCGGCTCTACATCGTGGTATTGATCCTACAACGTTACGTATTCGATCACTGGCAGATACCCTTCGTCGCAACCACAGCAGGCATTATCCTGCTCATCTGGCTCTATTCACACCGCAGCGGCATCAAAACCATCGTATGGACCGATGCCCTGCAAACATTTTTCCTGCTGGGATCGTTGGTATTGATTATCCACACGGTCATGAGTGATTTAGACCTCGATTTTTCAGGCGTGATTCAAACTATCGCAAACGACGAACGGTCGCGCATTTTTGTTTTTGACGACTGGTTCACAACACAGAATTTCTTCAAACAGTTTCTCAGTGGCATTTTTATTACGATCGTCATGTCCGGACTGGACCAAGACATGATGCAAAAGAATCTGTCATGCCGTACGCTGAAAGATTCGCAAAAGAATATGTATTCGTACGGAATCGCCTTTATTCCCGTCAACTTGCTGTTTCTTTCACTGGGAATACTGCTGGCCGTATATGCCGAAACCAAAGAGATAGCCCTACCGGCATTGGGCGATGAGATGTTACCCTTGTTCGCCACGCAATATTTGGGAGCAGCGGTGGTTATCTTTTTCAGTATAGGGATCATTGCAGCAGCCTTTTCCAGTGCAGACTCGGCCTTGACGGCTCTGACAACCTCCTTCTGCATCGATATCCTCGGAATTGAAAAAGCAGAAGAGAAGCGGGCCGAAAGAATCCGAAAACTGACACACATTGCCATATCGGCACTCTTTGTCCTGATTATCGTCATCATCAAAGCAGTCAACAACAAAAGCATCATAGATGCCATTTACATCGTGGCCTCCTACACCTACGGGCCGCTGTTGGGACTTTTCTTTTTCGGGTTATTTACCAAACAAAAAGCCAACGACAACTGGATACCGTACATCGCGTTCATATCCCCGATTATTTGTTTCCTGCTCGACCTCTTTACGGCCCGCTATACCCCATACCGGTTCGGATATGAATTGTTAATGATGAACGGTCTCTTTACGATATTAGGACTTTACCTTTCATCGGTTCAAACGC
>DVNA01000140.1 GCA_018714665.1 Candidatus Gallibacteroides avistercoris
CCATTGCCCTAAGGATGAGCTGTTTCCCGTTACGACAACAGTTTCGTCCGGTTCTATTTGTGGGGCATATACTCGGAAAGTAACGACATCTGTTTCTATGATCGGCTTTGAATCTGTGCACTTTCTAACAAAAATATTCCGGTAGAAGAGTGAGGTATAGAAAGGCGAGTCTGAGGGACAAATGCGCCATTTGTCGTAGATCTGGTAGTGTTTCGATGTTGCATTACGGATAAATAGTCGCATTTTTCCCCATTCTCGGGCAATGATGGTGTTATTTTTTTTTACGATATATCCATATCTAAATCGATGTATGCTATCCGGTAATGAGATGGTTATTGTCCAGTCCCCGTTTGGAGTATACTGCATTTGGAGCCCGTCGGATGGATGTGAATTTCCCAACGGTTTTATATCGCCGAAAACATAGAGGTTTTCTCCCCATGTCGTATGATAATGTACGGTAAAGGTGATTTCCATAAGAAAACGGTTTATCCTATTTTATTTTTAGTAAAGGTACAATTATTCTCTCGATGAAAAAACTTATCGCTTTATGAAAAACACAAAGGGTAACCTTTGTTGGTTACCCTTTGTAAAAGATATTAAATATCAGAGTAGTTACCCGCACTTGGAGGTGCCGCAGGATGTGCAAATCAAACATCCTTCTTGGTAAACAAGTGTTTCTTGTCCGCAGTTAGGACAGGTCTGTCCACTGGCTTTTGTCCCGTTGGGAAGGTATTTCTTCAAAGCTCTTTCTACACCGTTTTTCCACGTGTTGATGGATTCACTATCCAATTCAAGGGTGGAAACCAATTTCATGACCTGGTCAATGGGCATACCGTATCGAAGTACACCTGAAATTAGTTTTGCATAGTTCCAGAATTCAGGATTGAACTTATCGGAGAGACCTTCAATCGTAATCTTATAGCCGCGTTTATTTTGATATTGAAAATCGTATCGTTTGTTTCCGTTTTCATCTATTGCCTTGATAATCTTTCCTTTGGTAATACTTTTAGGTATTAAGATGCCGTCTTCGTCATCTGCCAATCCGGTGAAGATTTCGTAAGGGTCTCCATTCTTTCTCAACCCAATGAAAGCAATCCATTTCTCTTTGTTGTTTTGGAAACGTACTATATCTGCTTCCAATTCTTTGGGCCGAACCGTGTCGGTAACTTCTGGTACCTCCTTTTTCTCTTTCTTAGTAGAAAGCAATACTCCTGAACGTGAACCTTCGCGATATACCGTACAACCTTTACATCCACTTTTCCAGGCTTCTACATAGAGGTTGTTTACCAGCTCTTCGTTGACGTCTGCTGGAAGGTTGATGGTTACGCTGATGGAGTGATCCACCCATTTTTGTACACGACCCTGCATCCGCACTTTTTGTAACCAATCTACGTCGTTCGAAGCGGCCTTATAATAGGGCGAGTTTTCTATCAAACGATCCAATTCTTCTTGTGTATAGTGGTTCTGTTTCTGGTATCCGTTTGTTTCCATCCATGTCAGGAACTTGTGGTGGAAGACAACATATTCTTCAAAAGCGTCGCCCATCTCATCGACGAAATCTATGTGTGCCTGGCTGTCGTTGGGATTTACTTTGCGGCGGCGTTTATAAACGGGCATAAATACGGGCTCTATACCCGAGGTGGTTTGGGTCATCAGACTGGTTGTTCCTGTCGGTGCAATCGTGAGACAGGCGATGTTGCGTCGTCCGTACTGTACCATATTCTGGTATAGTTCCGGGTCAGCTTCACGCAACCGGTTGATGAAGGGATTGTTTTCTTCTCGTTTGGCATCGTAGATTTCGAATGCACCGCGTTCTTTGGCCATTTGTACGGAGGATGCGTATGCTGTCAGAGCCAGTGTCCGATGTACTTTTTCGGAGAAATCAGTTGCTTTTTCAGTTCCGTATTGTAACCCGAGAGCTGCCAACATATCGCCTTCTGCGGTTGTCCCGACACCAGTACGGCGGCCTTTTAGGGTTTTGGTTTGTATTTTGTTCCACAAGTATGTTTCTGTTTGTTTAATCTCTTCCGATTCGGGATCAGACTCTACCTTTTCAAGGATTCTGTCGATCTTTTCCATCTCCAAATCGATGATATCATCCATGATACGTTGTGCCAAGGTAATGTGTTCTTTGAAGAGGTCGAAGTTGAAAGAAGCTTCCGGTGTGAAAGGTTTTTCTACGTATGAGTAAAGATTCACGGCCAACAGCCGGCAACTGTCGTAAGGGCACAGAGGAATTTCACCGCACGGGTTTGTCGATACTGTACGAAACCCTAAGTCTGCATAGCAGTCGGGGACGGATTCCCGGATAATGGTATCCCAAAACAATACACCCGGTTCTGCTGATTTCCAAGCGTTGTGAACGATTTTTTGCCACAATGCCTGAGCGTTGATCTCTTTTGTAACAAAGGGATTGGCCGAGTCTATGGGGTATTGCTGTCTATATGGTTTTCCCTGAATAGCTGCTTCCATGAATTCATCGTCAATTTTTACAGACACATTGGCCCCCGTAACCTTTCCTTCGGTCATTTTGGCATCTATAAACGATTCAGAATCGGGATGTTTGATGGAAACACTTAACATCAAGGCACCACGTCTTCCGTCTTGGGCTACTTCGCGGGTAGAGTTGGAATAACGTTCCATAAAGGGAACCAATCCGGTAGAAGTCAAGGCTGAATTTTTTACCGGAGACCCTTTGGGCCGTATGTGTGAAAGGTCATGTCCTACGCCTCCACGACGTTTCATCAACTGCACCTGTTCTTCATCTATCTTGATAATGGCGCCATAGGAGTCGGCAGAACCATCCATCCCGATGACAAAACAGTTGGAGAGGGAACCTATTTGGAAATTATTACCGATTCCGCTCATCGGGCTACCTTGTGGTACGATGTATTTGAAATGGTCGAATAGCTCCATCAATTTCTCTACGCTTAGCGGATTGGGATATTTGTTTTCAATCCGTGCTATTTCTTTGGCTAAACGCAGGTGCATATCGTGCGGATTTTTTTCATAAATATTCCCGAACGAGTCTTTTAGTGCATACTTGTTTACCCATACTCTTGCAGCCAGTTCATCGCCTTCGAAATATTCCAGTGATGATTGGTACGCTTCGTCGTAAGAATAATGTCTTGTTTCCACGTCGTTTTATTTTTTCTTTAATTAGTTGTTCTGGTTAATTTTAGATTTAGAGGTCTGAATAAAATTTGACTTTGCAATGTTAGATATTTTGTATTGGTTGTGCAAACTAAAAAATAGAAAGTTATTAACAATAGAAAAAGTTTTCCGATTTGCTTCAATAAGCAACTGTTTATTAATTGTTTATCTGTTTTGAAAAATAAAAAAGTTTTCCCAAATAAGAAATTGTGTGTGATGCGGTAATTCCTGTATGGATTTCTTGAAAATCTTTTTTGAAAAATTAATTGAAAAAAATAATTGATTGAAGATCGTACTGATATTTTTTTATAAAGAATGTGTTCTATCCGACAACAAAATATGTATTATATTTGTCTTATCTAAAATAAGGAGATATTTTATGTTAGAATTATTGCAAAACAGACGAACCATACGTCAGTATTCAGAGAAAGAGATTCCGGAAGCATTGCTTCGTCAGCTCCTTTTAACCGCTTGCCGGGCTTCTACTACGGGCAATATGCAGTTGTACAGTATTGTTGTTACGCGGGAAGATGCGATGAAAAAAAGGTTGTCTCCTGCTCATTTTAACCAGCTTTCGGTTGTTTCGGCCCCGATTGTTTTGACCTTTTGTGCCGACTTTAACCGTTTCATCAAATGGTGTGAATTGAATCAGGCGACGCCCGGATACGATAATTTCCAATCGTTTTTTACAGCTGCCATAGATGCGTTGCTAGTAGCAGAACAATTTAGTGTCGCTGCCGAATCGCAAGGTCTTGGTATCTGTTATTTGGGAACCACTACCTATAATTGTGACCAGATTATAGATATTCTTCAATTACCCAAATTCGTTGTACCGATTACAACGCTGACCGTAGGATATCCGAAGCTATTACCCGAACAGGTGGATAGGTTGCCTTATGAAGCCGTTGTTCATGACGAACGATACCATGATTATACAGCGGATCAGATCTCCTCTTTATATGGATACAAAGAGAATTTATCGGAGAACAAACAATACATTGAAGAGAATGGTAAGCAAACCTTGGCTCAGGTATTTACCGATGTACGATATACTAAAGAGAATAACGAACATTTCTCAAAAGTTTTGTTGGATACTATAAAACGACAAGGATTTCAATTCTAAATAGAATGTGTGATACCTGGGGACGGGGGCTTTTGCTTTGACGGACGTAACAAGAAAAAATGCGGATGTAAAAACATCCGCATTTTTTCTTCTATTATTTTCAATTATTTACCTTAACTGTTGTTCTATTTCTTCGATCGAGGTACGTAATTTTTTGTCTATATCCATCTGCTCCCCGATGGTTTTGCAGGCATATAAGACTGTTGCATGGTCCTTTCTTCCGATGATATTTCCAATGTGGGAATAGGAAAGATCGGTTAATTTTTTAGATAGGTACATGGATATTTGCCGTGCCTGAACGATTTCTCTTTTTCGGCATTTCATCTGTAATACTTTGGGATCGAGGTCAAAATATTTACATACGGTCTCTTGTATTAGCTCTATGGTAATCTGTTTCTTTTCCAGGTGGATATTCGAATTGAGAATCCTTTCAGCCAAATCCAACGTGATTTCGCGGTTGAAGATGGTGGAATGTGCCATTAGGGAAACGATAATGCCTTCCAAATCCCGGACGCTTTCGGTAACATTCCGAGCAATGAAATCGATCACCTCTTCTGAAATGGACAATCCGTCTCTTTTTATTTTGTTGATAAGGATGTTTCGTCTCAATTCGTAATCGGGACGTTCCAATTCGGTGGTAAGCCCCCATTTAAACCGCGATATTAACCGAGGAACCATGCCGGTTAATGAGATTGGAGGCCGGTCGGATGTCATAACCAGCTGCTTCCTGTTTTGGTGCAGGTGATTGAATATGTGGAAAAATGTATTCTGCGTCTGTGTTTTATTGGCTAATTCCTGTATGTCATCAATCAATAAGACATCAATACTTTGATAAAAATTGATAAAGTCATTCACCGTGTTGTGAACCACGGCGTTCGTATATTGTACCTGAAATAGGTTGGCAGATATGTACAGCACTCTTTTCTGAGGCATATTCTCTTTGATCTGTATGCCGATGGCATGTAAGAGGTGGGTTTTCCCTACTCCGGATTCCCCGTAAAGAAACATCGGATTGAAAGGATTGTCCCCAGGCTTTTGTGCAATCAGTTCACCTGCTGCACGAGCCATACGGTTACTTTCGCCGATATAATAGTTGGCGAATGTATATTTT
>DVNA01000141.1 GCA_018714665.1 Candidatus Gallibacteroides avistercoris
CCGCGAACGCCGTTTTCAAATTCAATCAGTTCGCTGGCCTGTACGTTTTCGAGCCCATAAACATGGGCAACACCGTCGCCCACGTTCAATACCGTACCGACTTCTTCGAAATCTATTTTAGTATTGACCTCTTCAAGCTGCTGTTTTAATATGTCTGAAATTTCATTTGGTTTGATCATGATTACCTGTTGTTTAATAATTTCAAACGCAATAATTTTAATTCGTTGCTAACCGAAGCGTCTAATTGTTGGGAGTCGCATTGTAAAATAAATCCTCCGATAATAGACGGTTTTATTTCGTGAACGAATTCTATGGTTTGGTCGCTTTTTTGTTGCATCAGTTGCTTTATCCGGCTGATGACATCTTCGCTTAATTTAGCCGCCGTAATGATTTTCACTTGGGCAATGTTGTATGCCTGGCGATATAGTTTCTGATACATGAGACAAATGGAGCGGAAGTATAATTCACGACGGTTTCCTATCACCAAACGGATGAAACGGATGAAAGCCGTTGCCGCATCACCTCCGGTAGCAGAGACAATGAGCCGCTCTTTTTCTTCGCGTTTGAGAACAGGATTCTGCAACGCTTTTTCTACTTCGGGATATTGGATAAATATCTTTTCGAAGTTTTTACTTTCATCGTATATCCGATCGGCACAACCCTGTTCTTGTGCATATTTCAACAAGGCTTTGGCATATCTGCGTGAAATTAATCCTTCGTCCATGGCTCTTTTAGTTCTTTATTTGCATTTCGTCCAATAATTTGTCGATTAACTCCACTTGAGCTTTGTCGTTCGACAAATCTTTACGCATCAATCGCTCTACAATTTCGAGAGATAAGGCGCTGACCTGTTTACGGAATTGCATTTCTGCTTCCCGGCGCGATTGTTCAATCGATACGGCTGCCGCATCTATCACCTTTTGGGCTTCTACTGCCGCAGCTTGTTTGGCCTCTTCAATAATTTTTGTTTTTAAAACGTTGGCTTCCCGCAAAACTTCTATCTGTTGTTTTTGGGCTTCGGCCAAGATGGATTGAGCGTTTGCCGCTGCATTGTCAAGCTCCTTTTTTGCATTGCGTGAATATTCTACCCCCTTATCAATAAACGCGGCTCTTTCGTCGAGACTCTTTATGATAACGGGCCATGCGTATTTAGCGAGGATGATGAACATGATCGCAAATACGAAGAACATCCAGAATATCAATCCGAATTCGGGCTTAAACAGTTCCATAATTCAATATTATAAGAACAATGCCAAGATACAAACTACCACAGCAAAAAGGGCTACCCCTTCAATAAAGGCAGCAGTCATAATCATGTTTGTACGAATGTTGTTGGTTGCTTCCGGTTGACGGGCGATTGCTTCCATGGCAGATGCCCCTATTTTACCGATACCTACACCTGCACCAATAGCTGCGATACCTGCTCCGATACATGCACCAACTTTTGCGATGCTTACTCCGGCCAATGCCTGTAATAAAATTGCTGCTAACATAATCTCTAAAATTTTTAGTTATACAAATATTTTTTTCTATTTCTATTCTGTTATTTCTGATATTTCCGAGGGTTGTTCTTTCGTTTCTTCTTTGTGTTCGTGTTCTTTGACGCGAGCCAACGATATGAATACGGTGGTCAGCATCATGAATACGAATGCCTGGATAAAGCAAATCAACAAATCTATCAATTTCATAAAGAGGGAGAAGATAACCGATACGACGGTCGTCATCCCCATGACGTATTCGCCCAAAGCTCCCAATAAGAAAATTAAAGAAACCAGCGACAATGCAATGATATGTCCACCCAACATGTTGGCAAAAAGACGAATCATCAACGCAAACGGTTTGGTGATAATTCCGAACACTTCTATAAGGGGCATAATGGGGATCGGAAATTTTAGCCACAACGGTACATCCGGCCAGAAAGTTTCCTTCCAATACTCTTTTGTTCCAAACAGGTTGATAACAACGAATGTCATAGCCGCCAATACAAACGTGATAGAGATGTTTCCTGTCAGATTTACTCCACCGGGGAATATGACAATCTGTCCCAACAAGTTGGCTACAAGAATAAAGAAGAAAAGTGTCAGTATATAGGGGGCAAATTTTCGGGCATCTGCTCCCAAAATCGGTTTGATAATTTCGTAGTATAACATATCCACCACTACCTCTATCATGGCAACGCCCCTGCGCGGAGCCTGGTATGAATGTTTTTTGTACCAGCGGGCATCCCAGAGCAGGATACTCAATATGATGATGGCTGTAAAGAATATAGCCAATACGTTTTTGGTAATAGAAAAGTCCAATGGCCGATATTTGTTGCCTTGTTCATCCACACTCTCTATTTTGTGGATATTGTCTCCTTCCTGGGCGATGTAGAATCCTTGATGAACATTTCCTTCCGTCAAATGTTTGGAGCTGAATATGTGCCATTCCCCCTTGGTGTCTCTGACAATAACAGGCAAATAGAGCCGTTGGGTATGGGAGAAAGGTAGTTCCCAGCTGTAATTATCGGTCAAATGTTCAAAGATGACCTCTTTGACATTGAACTCCCCTTCATCGTGGTTTTCCTCTGCCTTTGTGGGAAAGGCGTACATAAAAACCAATATGAAAATGTATAATATGTAAGACTCTCTTTTCCTCATTTTTATCCTTTGTTTTAGAGATTCCACCTAAGAGAATGTTACCTGAATTAGTTAATACATACTACTACCCGGTTGTTTTGGACCTCGACATATCCTCCTTTGATGGGTAAAACCGTATCTTCTCCTGTCTTTTGTGCATTGTAGGTGATGTTTCCTGCTTCCAAGGTGGAGATCAACGGCGCATGTCCTTCCAGTACAGTAAATGAACCTAACGTTCCGGGTAACGTTACTTTCTGTACTGTACCTTTAAAAAAGACCTTTTCCGAAGAAATAATTTCTAAATCCATATTTCATTAATCGTTTTCGATTATTTTTTCTTTGCTTCTTCAATCATTTTCTTGCCTTTGGCAATTGCTTCATCGATAGTTCCTACGTTCATAAACGCCTGTTCGGGGTATTCGTCCATTTCGCCGTTCAGAATCATTTTGAATCCGCGGATCGTCTCTTCGAGTGGAACCATAACTCCGGGTACGCCTGTAAATTGTTCGGCTACATGGAACGGTTGCGAGAAGAACCGTTGTGCCCTCCGAGCCCGGTTTACCACCAGTTTATCTTCGTCCGAGAGTTCGTCTACACCCAA
>DVNA01000142.1 GCA_018714665.1 Candidatus Gallibacteroides avistercoris
TTCTGGGGAAGTTTCAGAGGCATATACGGTATCGAGTTGTCGGACGACGGCTTGTCGGTAAAGCCCGGGGCAGAGAAAAAGCAAATTGCCGGTACGGCGTACGAGGGGACCTATATCCATAAACACAAAGGATATTACTACCTGTTTGCATCGGTAGGCACTTGTTGCGAAGGGGTCAAAAGTACCTATACTACGGTAGTGGGTCGTTCCAAGAACCTGTTCGGCCCGTATGTCAATAAACAAGGCCGGCCGATGTTGGAAAATCACCACGAAGTGGTCATTCACAAAAACGATTCGTTTGTAGGTACAGGACATAACTCGGAAATCGTTACCGATAAGAACGGCGATGACTGGGTACTCTATCATGCCGTAGATCTGAACAATCCGGGTGGACGTAAATTGATGCTCGACCGGGTTCGGTGGAAGGGCGGCTGGCCCTATGTAGAAAACAGCACGCCCTCATCGGTGTCGGATGTACCTTATTGGGGAAAATAACAGTTAAACTATTTTATGGATACAGAGAGAAGTAAAAAGCTCGGTACGGAGAGTATCGGTAAGCTGTTGTGGTCGTATTCCATTCCCTCCATTATCAGTATGGTGGCGGTAGCTCTTTACAATATCGTGGACCGGATATTTATTGGACAGGGAGTAGGACCTTTGGCCATCTCGGGATTGGCGTTGACCTTGCCGTTGATGACGTTGATTACCGCGATAGGTACGTTGGTGGGGGTCGGTGCGGCCTCGCGAATGTCTATCGTATTGGGGAAAGGAGATGTAGAGTGGGCCCGTAACATCTTGGGTAATGCCCTGATACTGACTTTTATTATGTCGGCTATTTTTATCACTTTGGCTTTGGCATATATGGAAGAGATTCTGGTCATATTTGGTGGTAGCGAACAGACCATCCCGTATGCGCGGGAATTCCTGCAACTGGTTATCCCCGGTAGTCTTTTTTCCAACCTCTCTTTCAGCCTGAGCGGGTTGATGCGGGCTTCAGGTTATCCGATCAAGTCGATGGTGGTGATCATCTCCGGCGTTGTGTTGAATGTGATTTTGGCAGCCCTGTTTATCTTTGTATTTAATATGGGTATTCGCGGAGCAGCATTGGCTACGGTTATATCCATGTTTCTGAGTGCCCTGTTTGCCATATCCCATTTTTGTTTACCGGGCAGTTACATCCGTTTCTTCCGACGCTGCTTCAAACTGAAATTCTTTATTATCCGCAATATTGTTTCGATTGGCTTGGCTCCTTTTTTGTTGAACGTGGTGGCCAGTTCCGTCAATGCGTTGCTGAACGTGTCGTTGGTTTCTTATGGTGGTGATCTGGCGGTAGGCGCATTCGGTATCATCAACAGTTATATGTTGTTTGTCGTCATGATTGTCATGGGATTGTGTCAAGGTATGCAACCCATTGTCGGGTACAATTACGGGGCAGAAAAGCGGGAACGGGTAAAACAGACCTTGAAGTTGACCATACAAGTGGCCTCGATTATTGTTGTTTCCGGTTTTGTTTTGGGCGAGTTGTTTACCTCGCAATTGGTAAGAGCCTTTACCGACAACGAAGAGTTGATGGATATTACCGAACGGGGTATGCGCATTACCTTTGCTTTGATGCCATTGATCGGGTTTCAGATAACCACGGCCAACTTTTTCCAATTCATCAGCAAAGCAGGAATTGCCATTATCTTGTCGTTGTCTCGGCAGTTGATATTCCTGATGCCTGCTATTTATATCTGTTCCCGTTTGTGGGGATTGACAGGAGTCTGGATGGCTATTCCCGCATCCGATTTCTTCTCTACCTTTATAACGGCGTTGGCCCTGTGGAAGGTCCGTTCTATTTTTGTAGATAAGCCGTCGTTGGCAATACAACCTAATTTGCAGGGAAATGGATAAAATGTGTTGCGTAGACAGGTTGGAATGTCGGATGTTGGAGTATTATACGCTCAAAGATCCTTCTCAAATCGTTCATACGTTGTGCGTTCGGGAATATACCCGTTTGTTGGCCCGACAAGAGGGATACGCAGCGCATCAGGTGTCTCTGTTGGAAATAGCTGCGTTGTTGCACGATATAGGATGCCCACAGTCGAAAGAAAAATATGGAAATTCTCTGCCCTTCAATCAGGAACGGGAGGGAGCCGTTATTGCTGCCGAATGGTTACAGCAGGAAGTTGGGCTGGAATCTTCGGAAAGAGAGTGGGTAGTTACAGTGGTCGGTTCTCACCACCAGTTCAAGAGATCCCGGGAGTTGGGATTTCAGGTGCTGTTTGAGTCCGATATGATTGTCAATATTCAGGAAGGTTACTATGACCGTTCTCAGCTTTGGCATTATTATGATAAAATGATAACGACCCTTTCCGGTCAGCGGCTGTATCGATTGCTCTTTGGCGATCCTCCAAAATAATCATCGTCATTCGGATAGATATTAGAACATAAAATGTTATTTTTGTGTTTACATAACGTAAAATAAAAATAAGCAGACATGAAACAGTTTTTTGTCGTATTATTGGTTACGTTCGTTTCTGTGGCAACAACATTCGCGCAGAAGAGTTCCAAAATAGAGTTTCAGGAAACACTCCATGATTTTGGCAGTTTTTCCGAGGACATG
>DVNA01000143.1 GCA_018714665.1 Candidatus Gallibacteroides avistercoris
AAGAGTGGAGATATAGCCATGGTGATATAAAAATCGTCTCCCAACAATTCGGTTAAATACCTCATTCCCGCGTTGTAGGCCTGTATGCCTGTCGTAACGGTGCTGTCGGCATGGGAGTCAGCTTCCAGTGCGCCATGTGTCAGGAAGTCTATTTTGATGTATGAGAATCCCGCTTTTTTAAATCGGTTGATATAGAAATCCATCCGTTTCTTGATGGCCGGATGAGTCGGATCGACGGCCCATGCTCCGTCCAACTCCTGTGGTTGTCCGTGGGCATACAGGTAGGTGTCGGCATAGGGCGTATCGCTCCCTTCTACGATCCGCCGGGGGTTGCGGGCCCAATCGACGAAAGGGGCCCAGTATATGCCCGCCTCTTGCCCGTTCTTTTGGCAGTGTGCGACGAATTGTGCCAGCTCCTCGTCAGAGAAGTTGTCCCAGTACGAATCCAGTCCGATGTATATCGGCGTCTCTTTTAACGTTGTCGCTTGCAGCTCTTTTTTGAAAAAGTCGGAAACCTCCGTAGCGTTTTCCAAGTTGATTTTCTGTTGGATACTGCCCCAACTGTTCCAGCCGAAAGGAATTTCTTTCTGCCAGGTAGGGCCGGGACGCTCCTGTCTGTTTGCTTGGGCGAACATTTCCATGCCTCTTCTCCAATCGGAGAATCCTCCCAGCAGGATCTTGGGCGATTGGAGGATATTGCCGGTCAACATCCCGTGGGGGAGCGTATCGCGGGTAAGAGACGATGTTATTCCGCCGAAACATTTTAGCAACAACCTCTTCTGATCGAGTTTCTCTGTTTGTACCGCACTTTTCCAGCAATCGTGCTCAACAGAGCCTACGACTTTTCCGGAGCGGGTATCGGGAGAAAACAGGGCCGTAACCTCATACGAGGTTCCGTTTCCCGCAGGCAACAGATCGAATTGTATCCACTTGTCGTTATCGAAAGGGATGAACAGCATCTTGTCGGCATCTTCCGATGAAGTACAAGTAACCACCGGCGCCATATAGTTGGAGGAGATGGCAGTATCGGAGTGGAGCTCTATCTCTGTCAGTATATACGGGTTCGAGGAGGAGAAATAGAACCGTTGCAGCATATCGGGTAACCCTTTTGCCGTATGTTTTATTTCGAAGACGAAGTCGTCTTTTTTGTCGGTGGCAGGACGTATTTCTGTTTTTCGGGAGGTATATGACAGCGAGGAGATGATAACGTTGTCTATCCGGTATTCTGCGTGCAATTCATCGAAGAGGAGAGAATCGTTGTAATAGATCCGGGCATTGCCCGTCTCTTTGTCGTATGCCATTGTATATGCTCCGCAGCAGAGCGTTGTAGCCGGTTGGGTAGAACATCCGGCCATAAACAGGAGTATTAGGAAAGATAAGATTCTGAAAAACATAGTTTAATTTGTTGGATAGTTACAAAGATAGAGATTATATCCGTTGTGGGCAACTCCAAAGGTTTCCCGGTGCCGTTTTTCTTTTACGGGAAATCGTATATCTTTGCCCTCTGAATTGAAACAACCGATCAGTTATGGAGAATTTTGCAGGATTGTCAGGTAAATATACCGATTATCGGGATGCCGCCATTGCGGTATTGCCCGTTCCTTACGATGCTACCAGTACCTGGATACGGGGTTCGGAGAAAGGCCCCGAAGCGTTGCTGGAAGCATCTGTGGCCTTGGAGTGGTACGATATAGAGACCCGTACGCAGGTGTATGAAAAGGGAATACATACCTGTCCTCCCGTTCTGGAAGACGCCACACCGGAGGCTTTGTGCGAGGCCGTCCGCCAGCAGGTATCGAAACTTTTCGCCGACGGGAAATTCCCGGTAACCATAGGCGGTAACCATACCGTAGGGATTGGTACCATACGCGCCGCAGCCCAACATTTTACCGATTTGACGGTTCTGCAACTCGATGCTCACTCTGATTTGAGAAGTACTTACGAAGGGTCGGAACTGAACCATGCCTGCGTGATGTATCAGGCCAAGCGTTTGTGTCCGATAACGCAGGTAGGTATCCGCAGTATGTGCGACGAGGAGGTGGCCTATTACGACCCGGAACGAATCTTCTTTGCTCACAAAATCCTGTTTGAAAAGGATTGGCAGCAGCGGGCCGTACAGACCCTCTCGAAAAATGTTTACATTACCATTGACCTCGACGTGTTTGATCCATCTGTTCTCCCCTCTACCGGAACGCCAGAGCCCGGAGGACTGGGCTACTACGATGTGTTGCATTTCCTGCGCACCGTGTTCGAGTCGCGCCATGTTGTCGGGTTCGATGTGGTCGAGTTGTGTCCCAACCCGCAGAACAGGGCTTCCGACTTTCTGGCTGCCCGGTTGATTTATCAGTTGATGACCTATAAATTCAAAGACGAGCTCAAACGGTTGTAAAAAAAGGTGTTAAGGGTTATTTTCTCCGGCGATAGAGAACAATCGCCCCCTTGGCCAATAGGAAAAATATCACCAGGATAAAGACGATGCAGGCTCCGGCCGGCACATTCAGCAGGTACGACAGGTATAAGCCCGATACGCCGGCTACGATACTGGTTGCCGCAGAGAGTAGGAGGATGCCTTTAAACGTATCGCGGTAGAGCATGGCAATGTTTTGCGGTATTGTCAGCAGCGACATCATCAGCATGATGCCGACCAACCGGATGGAAAGGACAATGCAGACCGCTACAAAGAACATCATCGCATATTCTATTTGTCTGGCGGGATAGCAGCGTGTATGGGCAAAATCCCGGTCGAAAGCCACGAAGATAAGCGGCTTGAAGAATTTGGCCAGAAAAACCAGTAACAGGATGGTGTAGAACAGAAAGACGACGATATCGGTGTAGGTAATGGTGAGGATGTTCCCGAACAGGAATTCCGTCAGCCCGGGCGTATAGCCGGGAGTGAGGAATACGAAGATAATACCGATGGCCATCCCCAGCGACCAGAAAGCGGCGATGACCGAATCTTCCCGGATATTTCCCCGTTTCGATACCCATTCTACCCCGAATGCCGAAAGTACGGCAAACGCCAGTGCTGTCAGCGTAGGATGTACTCCTAAGAAAAAACCGATGCCCAACCCCCCGAACGAAGCGTGTGTGATGCCGCCGGCAATGAAAACCAGCCGCCGGGTAACCACGTATGTCCCCACAATTCCGCAGCCGATACTCAAAATCAGTACCGCCAACAAGGCATTTTGAAAAAACGCATATTGAAAAATCTCTAACATCGGGTTGGGTTTTTGGTCGGAAATCAGCTCGTGCGCCTTTCTCCTACGATTAAAATAATCTCATCTTTCAACTCATCGGGTACGGCTATGTTGCGCAGTTGCAGGCTGCGTACCCAGCCGGCTACATCGGTCTCTTGCAGGGTATAGAAAATGTCGCTGAACTCGGCAATCTCCTCCTCCGTATAGCTCTCCGGGGTACGGCCCGAGAAACGGTCCAGCTCCTCGTCGTCGTAATATACGATCTCTTTGCTGACGGCCGATAGCAGGCTCTCCTTTTCGCATATTTCGTGTGCACCGCAACACTCCGAATCGGGAATCTTCGGCTCCGTTACGGAACCGTCGCCCTCTTTGGCCTGCCGTTTCTGGGAGGTATGTCCGGCTATGGCCGCGAATACGCCCAATAAGATTAATGCGCCTGCGATGCCGAGGATGATGTATAACATGGACACTATTTATATCTCGTTTACGGTGAATCCGTTTTGTTTTAAGTCATCCCAAAAATCGGGATAGGATTTGCTCACTACCTCCGGGTGGTTGACAACCAGCCCCGGGAAGCGTACCGCGGCAGGGGCAAAGGCCAGGGCCATCCGGTGGTCGTCGTATGTATCGATAGCCGGTGTGGATTGTGGAGCGGTATGGCATCCGTCCCATTCCAACACGGAGTCGTTGCGGTCGGCAATAGGATAACCCAATTTAACCAATTCGTTTTTCAGGGCGGCGATGCGGTCGGTCTCTTTGATTTTGAGGCTTTGCAATCCGGTAAAGCAGAACGGGATATCCAACAGTGAGCAGGTAACCACCAAGGTTTGGGCCAGATCGGGTTGGTCCGAGAGGTCCAGTTCGATCCGTTGCCGACGGTTGCCGGTATGTACCAGTCGGGCACCTGTGTCGAGGTATTGCGTCTCTACACCCAAAGGTTTGAAAAAATCGGCGATTCGGGCATCCCCCTGTGTACTGGGGTGTTGCAGACCTGACAGCTCGATAGAACTGCCCGGAATCAACGAGACGATTTCGTACCAGTACGATGCCGCCGACCAGTCTGCCTCCACTTGAAAGGCCGTCGGGGTATAGGTTTGCGGGGCAATGCGTATAACCTCTCCCTCCCAGCAGACGGAGACGCCGTATTGGCGCATCAGCTGGATGGTCATTTCGATGTAGGGCCTTGAAATGACCTCGCCACATAATGTCAGGGTCAGCCCTTGTTCCATGTAGGGAGCTACCATCAATAGGGCGGAGATGTATTGTGAACTGACGTTCCCGGCAAGCGACAGGGCTCCTCCGGTTAATCTTCTTCCGGAAATCTTTAAGGGGGGGAATCCCTCTTCTCCCAGGTATTCGATTTTCGCTCCCAACGAACGCAACGCCTCTACCAACAGCCGGATGGGGCGTTGCCTCATCCGGGCGGTTCCCGTCAAGGTCCACTCGCCGGTTTTTCCCGAGAAATAGGCTGTCAGAAAACGCATGGCCGTTCCCGCGGCGTGGATGTCTATGAGGTACGTCTCCGGACGGAAAGCAGCGATGGTAACTTGCGTGTCGTCGCAGTTCGACAGGTTCTCTACCGGGTAGGGACTGTTGCTCAACGCATTCAGAATGAGTGCCCGGTTGCTGATGCTTTTGGAGGAGGGCAGCCTCAACCTCGTTATAATCGGCTCTCCGGGAGCCGTTATCTGGTAACTCATGGCTCTACTTTTTAGACCCACAAATGTACAGAATTATTGCCATATCCTAAAATCATGTAACGGATGAAAATATCTGCCGAACTTGGCGTATCTTTGTGCCGTCGGAATCATAGAAAAGTAACCTCGTTTTTATAAGAAAGGAGAGAGGGTATGAGTGAAAAGTTGAAAGGCCATCTGGTGATGTTGGTTACGGTAATTATCTTCGGGTTGAACATACCGGTTACCAAAAGTTTGATGCCCGAATGGGTCAGCAGTTACGGCGTAACGCTTTTGCGCATGGGGTTTGCCTGTATTGCTTTCTGGCTGGTTTCGTTGTTCTTGCCCAAGGAGAAGGTGTCGGGAAAGGATATGCTGATTATGGTGCTGGGGGGATTGTTTGGTATGGTGTTTAACCAGATGGCCTTTATCGTGGGGTTGGATATGACCTCTTCCATCGATGCAGGCATCATTGCTACGGTTACCCCTTTGTTGGTGATGTTGCTTTCGGCCATCTTCCTGAAAGAGCCCATCTCGCTCAAAAAAGCCGGTGGGGTTGCGTTGGGGGCCTCCGGAGCACTGTTGATCATTTTGTCCGGGATGCACTCCGGACACTCGGGTAACAGTAGTTTTTGGGGAAACCTGCTCTGTTTTTTCAGCTCGCTTTCGTATGCCATCTATTTGATATTTACCCGCTCGATTATTCAGAAATACAGTCCGGTAACACTTATGAAATGGATGTTTCTCTATGCCGCCCTGATGTCGTTGCCTTTCGGACTCAGCGATGTGATCCATGCCAAAGCCTTTACTGCTGTTTCGGGATTTTCGGTTTGGTGGAGGGTTATCTATTTTACGCTCTTTGCTACCTTTATCACCTATTTCCTGATACCGGTTGCCTTGAAGAGGATACGTCCCACCACGGTCAGTATGTACAATTATGTGCAGCCGCTGGTAGCCTCCATTGCCGCCATGAGTATCGGGCAGGATAGTTTGACGTGGGAAAAACCCGTAGCAGCCGTTTTGATATTTGTGGGCGTCTATTTGGTTACGGTCAGCAAATCGCGGGCGGATGTGGAAAAAGCCCGGATGGAGGAAGAGAAAAATGGCAAAAAGATGTGAAAGCTATCCGTTTATGCGACAAATGATTTAAAATAGCCCCGTTTTTCTCGAAAAAAAGTAAAATAATCTCCTCTTTTTAGAAAAAAGTTGTAATATTGCACATCGAAAATAGAACGACAATGACAACAACAGGATTCTATATCTTCTCTATGTACTCCATGATGTCCACCCCTTGGGGGTGCTGTTGTGTTATTTCTAAATCTTGTTAAGGTTGATTCTTCTATTATTGCAACCTGTTATTTCCTTAAAATAGTTTTTTATACATTATTTTCCTTTCCGGTTTTAGGGAGAGCGTATTTCTGCATGGATAGGCAGGATTCTCTTTCGGTAGAGAAACCGGAGTTACAAGATAAAAACAGATGAAAGTATTAAAATTTGGCGGGACGTCGGTAGGTTCCATAGAGAGTATCCAGAATGTAAAGAAAATCGTAGAATCGTGTCAAGAACCGGTAATTGTGGTGGTTTCGGCCTTGGGCGGAATTACCGACAGGTTAATAGAGACGGCACGAAAAGCCGCCAGTGGCGATGCCTCCTATTCGGAAAATTTCAGTTTCATCCTTACCCGTCATACCGATATTCTGCGAGGAGTGGTGCCGCCCGAAAAGCAGCAAGAGATCTATCCGGTCATTTCCGTATTGCTCGATGAGCTGGGTAACATCCTCCGGGGAGTTTTCCTGATCAAGGACCTTTCTCCCAAAACGTTCGATACGATTGTCAGCTACGGCGAAAGATTGTCGTCCGTTATTTTATCCGGAGTCATAAACGGTGCCAAACTTTACGATTCCCGGCAGTTTATCAAGACCGAGAACCAGTTTGGCAAACACATCGTAGATTTTGAGACTACGAACGAGTTGATTCGGAAAACGTTTGTCGAAATACCCGACATAGCCTTGATGGGAGGGTTTATCTCGTCAGACCGGAAAACAAACGATATTACCAACCTGGGACGGGGTGGTTCGGATTATACGGCCGCTATTCTGGCGGCAGCCCTGCACGCCTCCCAGTTGGAAATCTGGACCGATGTGGACGGTTTTATGACGGCCGATCCCAAGGTGATTAGCAATGCCTACGTCATCGAGCACCTCTCTTTCTTGGAAGCCATGGAGTTGTGTAATTTCGGGGCGAAAGTGATCTATCCTCCCACGATCTATCCGGTTTGCCATAAGAACATTCCGATTTTGATAAAAAACACCTTCAACCCCGATGCTCCGGGAACCACCATTACCCAGGAGTTGAAAGCCTCCGAGGGGAAAGCCATCAAAGGTATATCGTCCATCAACGATACCTGCTTGATAACCGTTTCAGGGCTGGGGATGGTAGGGGTGATTGGTATCAACCACCGCATATTCCGTGCGTTGGCACACTCCAATGTCAGCGTCTTTCTGGTATCGCAGGCATCGTCGGAGAACAACACCTCCATCGGGGTCAAGAATGCCGATGCCGATTTGGCCGTCAAAGTGTTGAACGAAGAGTTTGCCAAGGAGATCGAGATGGGCGAAATCAGCGAAATTTCTGCCGAGCGCGATTTGGCCACCGTGGCCATCGTGGGCGAGAACATGAAACATACCCCCGGTATCGCGGGTAAATTGTTCAATACACTGGGGCGTAACGGTATTAATGTCATTGCCTGCGCTCAGGGTGCTTCGGAGACGAACATTTCGTTCGTTATCGAGTTGGGAAGCCTGCGCAAGGCGTTGAATGTGATTCATGACTCTTTTTTCCTTTCCGATTACCAGGTATTGAATGTTTTTGTGACCGGTGTGGGGTTGGTAGGCAAGAACCTGTTGAAGCAGATGTACAAGCAGTTGCCCCAGTTGTTGAAAACCAATTCCTTGAAGATTAATATCGTGGGGGTTTCCAACTCGAAACATTGCGTTTTCGGGCGTGAGGGCATTACCCCCGACAATTATGAAAAGTTGTTGGCCGAGTCGACCGTTGTGGCCACCCCGCAGCGTATCCGGGATGAGATTATTAAGATGAACATTTTCAACTCCGTGTTTGTAGACTGTACGGCCAGTGCTGAGATAGCCGGTATATACAAAGAGCTGTTGAGCCACAACGTATCGGTAGTAACGGCCAACAAGATAGCCGCCTCGTCGTCGTACGAGCAATATGCCGAGTTGAAACAGATAGCGCGCAAACGGGGTGTCAAGTTCCTGTTTGAAACCAACGTAGGGGCGGGGCTGCCCATTATCAATACGATCAATGCGTTGATCAACAGCGGCGACCGCATTGCCAAGATCGAAGCAGTAGTCTCCGGTACGTTGAATTACATATTCAATGTATTGAGTAAAGATGTACCGATGAGCAAGGCTATCCGTATGGCGCAGGAGGCTGGATACAGCGAACCGGATCCGCGTCTTGACCTGAACGGTCTCGATGTGGTGCGCAAGCTCGTTATCCTGGCTCGCGAGGCCGGATATCGGGTAGAACAACAAGATGTCAAGAAAAACCTGTTTATCCCCGAAGAGTATTTTCAGGGAACATTGGATGAGTTCTGGAAAAAGATTCCGGCACTCGATGCCGAATTTGAAGCCAAACGGCAACAGGCCGAGGCCGAAGGAAAACGGTTCCGTTTTGTCGCCAAGTTGGACGAAGGGGCCGTCGAGGTAGGCTTGCAGATGGTCGATAGTCGCCATCCGCTGTATCAGCTCGAAGGCAGCAACAATGTAATACTGATCACCACCGAGCGTTACAAGGAGCTGCCCATGGTTATCAAAGGGTACGGAGCCGGTGCGTCGGTAACGGCAGCGGGTGTATTTGCCGATATTATCAGTATCGCCAATATCCGGTAAAAGAGGTTGAATTTATAATTATGTTGAGTAAATGAAGTATGTAATTGTATTGGGAGACGGCATGGCCGATGAGCCGATAGCCTCATTGGGAGGAAAAACGCCGTTGCAGGCAGCCGATACTCCGCATCTGGACTGGTTGGCCGCACACGGCCGCAACGGACGTCTGAATACCGTGCCCGAGGGATTTGAGCCGGGCAGCGAGATAGCCAATATGGCTGTATTGGGATACGATTTGAACGAGGTGTTTGAAGGACGAGGCTCGTTGGAAGCCGCCAGCATGGGTGTGGATATTCTGCCCGGGGAGATGGCCATGCGCTGTAACCTGATTTGCATTGAAGACGAAAAGATAAAAAATCATTCGGCCGGACATATCTCTTCACAAGAGGCTGCCGAACTGATTCATTTCTTGCAGGAGAAACTGGGAGACGAAGAGGTGAGTTTCTTTCCCGGCGTATCGTACCGGCATCTGTTGAAACTTAAAGGAGGCAACAAGCAAATACGGTGTATCCCTCCGCACGACGTTATGGGAACACCTTTTCGGGAGGTGATGATACGTCCGCTTGTTGAGGAGGCCGCTGCTACGGCCGACCGGTTGAACCGGTTGATTCTGGAATCGCAGAAAATCCTGCCCGAACATCCGGTAAACAAGAGCCGGATCAACCGGGGAAAAGATCCGGCCAATAGTATCTGGCCCTGGTCGCCCGGTTATAAACCCGATATGAAAAGCCTGTCACAGCTTTACGGCATTGCCTCGGGAGCGGTGATTTCGGCGGTTGATCTGATAAAGGGTATCGGCGTATATGCAGGCCTTCGCAACATTGAGGTAGAGGGCGCTACCGGTTTGTACGACACCAATTACGAAGGGAAGGTGGCAGCGGCCATCGAAGCTTTGAAAACGGACGATTTTGTCTACCTGCATATCGAAGCCAGCGACGAGGCGGGACACGAGGGAGATGTAGCCTTGAAGATAAAGACGATTGAGTATCTGGACCATCGCATCGTAAAACCGCTGTTGGAGGCTGTTTCAACCATGGATGAGCCGGTGGCGATAGCCGTATTGCCCGATCATCCTACCCCTTGTCGTATCAAAACCCATACGGCAGCACCCGTGCCGTTTGTAATCTACAAACCGGGAAATGAGGCCGACTCTGTTCAACTATATGATGAAATAAGTGCAGAAAAAGGCGTTTACGGACTGATGTCGGACGATCAGTTCATTCGCGAGTTTTTCCGCCAGGACCATAAATAATCACGATTATGCTATATTACAGTACGAATAAAAAAGCCAAAGAGGCAAGTTTGAAGGAGGCCGTTGTCAAAGGACTGGCTTCTGATAAGGGATTGTTCATGCCTTCGGTTATCCGGCAGTTGCCGAAGGCCTTTTTCCACAATATTTCGGAGATGTCTTTTCAAGAGATATCATTTATCATTGCCGGTGCGTTTTTTGGCGAAGATGTAGAGGCCGATGCGTTGAAGACGCTGGTATATGATGCCTTGAATTTCGATGCACCGGTAGTTCCGGTTACCGACCGGATCTATTCTCTTGAACTTTTTCACGGTCCTACGGCCGCCTTCAAGGATGTGGGCGCACGCTTTATGGCCCGGCTGCTCGGATATTTCATCGGTAAGGAAAGGCGCGAGCAGGTAAACGTGTTGGTAGCCACCTCCGGCGATACGGGAAGTGCCGTGGCCAATGGTTTCCTGGGTGTTCAAGGTATCCATGTGTATGTACTCTATCCCAAAGGCAAGGTCAGTACGATACAGGAGAAGCAGTTTACCACCTTGGGGCGCAATATCACGGCATTGGAGATAAACGGAACGTTCGACGATTGCCAGGCGTTGGTGAAATCGGCTTTTATGGATGCCGATCTGAATGCTGCGATGAATCTGACCTCGGCCAACTCTATCAACGTTGCCCGCTTCCTGCCCCAATCGTTCTATTATTTCTACGCGTATGCCCAGATGCTGCGTCAGGGAAAAGGCGACAACCTGGTCTTTTGCGTGCCGAGCGGCAATTTCGGGAATCTGACGGCCGGGTTGTTTGCCAAACGGATGGGGTTACCCGTGAAACGGTTTATTGCGGCCAACAACCGCAACGATGTTTTCCTGCAATATTTGCAGACGGGTCAATACGAGCCGCGTCCCTCGGTAGCTACGATTGCCAATGCGATGGATGTGGGTGCCCCCAGTAATTTTGCCCGTATCCTCGATCTGTACGGCGATTCGCACGAAGCCATTTGTGCCGAAATCAGCGGAGCCAGTTACTCCGATCAACAGATAAGACAGACCATCTCGTCTGTTTATCAAACATCCGATTATTTGCTAGATCCTCATGGAGCCTGTGGTTATCAGGCTTTGGAAGATGGCTTGCAAGCAGATGAAACGGGAGTCTTTCTCGAAACGGCGCATCCGGCCAAATTCAAGGATACGGTAGAATCTGTTATCGGTAAAAAGGTGATTATTCCCGATACGTTGAAGGCTTTTATGAACGGAAAGAAACAGAGCGTGGAACTTCCGGCTAATTTCGAGGTGTTCAAGACCTATTTGTTAGACCAGTAGGATATATAAAGGGCTATAATGAGAAAAAGCCGGCGATAACGAGACATCATTTATCGCCGGCTTTTCTGTTTTTTTTCTATGGTGTATGGACGGGTTATTTGATGTTGTGCAGGTTATGGCCCATCTTCTCTTTTTTTGTCTTCATGTAGCGAATGTTATAGGGGTTTACTTCCACCTCGATAGGAACATTTTCCACAATTTTCAATCCGTATCCTTCCAGTCCGATCCGCTTGATGGGGTTGTTGGTCATCAGGCGCATTTTGCGCACGCCCAGTTCGTGCAGGATACTGGCCCCCACACCGTAGTCTCGTTCATCGGCCTTGAAGCCTAAGTGCAGGTTGGCATCTACCGTGTCGTAACCCTCCTCCTGTAACTTATAGGCTTTTATCTTGTTCATCAACCCGATTCCGCGACCTTCCTGGTTCATATAAACGATAACGCCTTTACCCTCTTTCTCGATTGCTTTCATGGCGCGATGCAGCTGTTCGCCACATTCGCATCGCATCGATCCGAAAATATCGCCCGTCATGCACGACGAGTGTACCCGTACCAATACGGCTTCATCTTCGTCCCATTTCCCTTTTATCAGGGCAATGTGTTCCAGCCCGTTGGACTTTTGCAGGAACGGTATCAACCGGAAATGTCCGTATTCGGTAGGCATATCTACCTCTTCGCCCCGTTCTATGATCGATTCCTGCCGCAAGCGGTAGGCTATCAGGTCTTTTATGGAAATGATTTTGATACCGAACTTCTGGGAGACCTTCATCAACTGCGGCAGGCGGGCCATTGTACCGTCTTCGTTGATGATTTCAATCAGAGCCCCTGCCGGGTAGAGCCCGGCCAGACGAGCCAGATCGACGGCTGCTTCGGTATGTCCGGCCCGGCGCAGTACTCCCCGTGAGCGGGCGCGCAATGGGTTGACGTGTCCGGGACGTCCCAGATCGGTAGGTAACGTTTGAGGGTTGGCCAGGGCTTTAATCGTTTCAGCCCGGTCAAACATGGAAACCCCCGTAGTACAACCTCCTCCCAGTTTGTCCACGGTAACGGTAAACGGAGTTTCGTGTATGGAGGTGTTGGTCTCTACCTGCATATCCAGATCGAGCTCTTTACAACGTTCTTCGGTGATGGGAGCGCACAACACGCCCCGTCCGTTGGTGAGCATGAAATTCACCTTCTCCGGTGTGATTTTTTCTGCTGCGATGATAAAGTCGCCTTCGTTTTCACGGTCTTCGTCATCTACTACGATGATGAATTTCCCTTCGCGAAAATCGTCAATGGCTTCTTCAATAGAGTTTAATTTAATCTCACTCATAACTTTTTGGGTTTCAGCCTGCCGTTTTAAGACGGCAGGAATTTATTTTTTTTGTTTTTCATTTTCCAGAATAGCACGTAGTTCGTTGTTGTAGGCGATAATCTGTTGCAACCGCTGGTATAGTTTCTTTAACCGCCAATGCCCTATCATATATACCGGGATGGAGATAGGCAACAACACCATAAAAATAATGGCATCTCTCCGCTTCTTTACCGGATGGTAAAAGAAATCGACACTCAGTATAGGGTACTCAGCCAGTTTCATAATGGCATATTTGTCCCGCGAGTTCGAGACGTATTCAACCGTTTGCTCCAACTGTTCGGCGGTTTTTTGCAGCGCTTCGGTGTCGAATCCTTTGAGCCAGTAGGCCAGAAACCCTCGGTTCTTTTTGTTGGACATTTGCTTTACGATCTCGGTGCAGGAGGCCGACAACTTTTCTATTTTGTCCAGTGCTACGGCCGTATCTACCTCGTTGATGATTACCTCTTTGAG
>DVNA01000144.1 GCA_018714665.1 Candidatus Gallibacteroides avistercoris
GTCAGATTCTCTCTCCCTCTCCTCCTTTTTCTCCTCCCCTCGCAGGGAGGAGTCCGGGCTTTTCAGCAATCTATGGGGGAGTGGCGGTTCTGACGATGGGTAATAATCGTAGGAGTTTGCAGCCCGGAGACGAAGTGATTTTTTGAAAATAGAGATGTGATGAAATGATTCAGATAAAAGCAATATCTCGTATTTAGGGCGATTTTTTTATGGAAAGGGGTATAAAAATAACTCATAATAATTTCTGTATATTTGGATAATAACAGGATGCGGTTTGACATAGTCAGACTTGAAAACTTCGTTTTCGTTTGTCTCTGCTCTCTCCTTTTATTATATTTGTGTTGCGATATAAACATGAAACAAATATCAATAATATTATTGATATATACAAATATCAAACCGATATAATATTGATATTAATATTATTTAACTATTTAATGTATGGTAGGATTTGATTTAAAGGCATTTCGGAAAAAGTATAAATTAAAACAGGTGGACATAGCCAAGTTGTTTGGCTGTGTGCAGGGAAATATTTCTACCATAGAGACGGGAAAGAAAAGATTGGAGGATTATCAGGCGAGAATACTCGAAAAGAAATATGGCAGGGAGGTATTGGAGGAGTTTACCATTTGTGAGAATCTGCCCAAGATGAGTAGCTCTTGTCTGGCAGCCGAAAACATCCCTGTATATGAAACGAAGAACAAGGAGAGTGTTGCCGGCGATTTGGTCTCCATTCCCCGCGAAGTCTTTGAGCAGATAGCCCGATTGACAGAAACGGTGCTTTCTCAACAGAGGACGATAGAAAACCTGACCTCGAAAGAGAAATAATTTTTTTAGAGGAGGGGGAGGTGCCTCAGGATAAATCGGTAAAACGTCCTCACCGGAGGAACTGAAAAGAGGTAGTTTTTTTGACATACAAAAAGCGCTGATTAGTATGATTTTCATCTGTGTAATCAGCGCTTTTGCTTATGTTGTAGCGAGAGAGGGACTTGAACCCTCGACCTCATGATTATGAATCATGCGCTCTAACCAGCTGAGCTATCTCGCCATTTCCCTGAATAGCGGTGCAAAGATAGGTGTAAGTTTTAATACTCCCAAATTTTTCGGGGTATTTTTAAGGGGAGATTCTTTTTTTGTGTAGTTCCTTTGAAATAAGGAACCGGATATTGAGATGGAGAATCCGTAGGAAGGGATTTTTCTTTAAAAATGACATACAGGGAAGGCGAAATATTTTCGTTTATTTTATTACTTAAATTTTATTTTCTATATTGCCGTCGAAATCATTCGGAAGCGTAGGGGCCCAATTTTGTTTGTCGCCAGCTTGCGAGATGAAAAGAAAATCTCTTTTTTGACCAGTAAACAGTAGATGAAGAAAGAAAAGTACAGTATCGAGTATATATTGGGACGGATTTCGGCTCCGGTGTTGTGGCCCTATTTGTCAACAGCAAACGGTTTGTCCGAGTGGTTTGCCGACAAAGTAGAGTCAAAAGGCAAGGATTTTGTGTTTATTTGGAGCAAGGTGCCGCAGGAAGCCCAGCTGATGACGCAACGGCAAGGGGTTTTTGTCCGTTTTCACTGGAAAGAAGATGTGGAGGAGAACTGCAAGGCCTTCTTTGAATTTCGTATCGACCAGACCGAACTGACAGATGATATAACGTTGATTATATCTGATTTTGCCTATCCGGACGAACGGGAGGAGTCCATCTCGTTGTGGAATCAGCAGATTTCCTCGTTAAAACGGCTGTTAGGATTTTAGCATAAAGAAAATGTTTCCCAAAAAAGGGAAACATTTTCTTTATGCGGTTTTTTTGATTTGAATTACTCTATACTGCAAGGGATATCGGAGATGGATGTTTCCCGTTTCCCGGCAGGGATGGTAACGGTCCGGGTATCCATGCAGTATTTTACTACGCAGGATTTTGTTCCGTCCGACACCTTGTCGCTGTGGATGGTTACCTGTCTCAGCCATCCGCTTTCCCATTTTATATCTACGGTATAACCTCCGCGTGCGCGTAAACCCGTTACTTCGCCTGTCTTCCATTCCAAAGGAATGGCCGGAAGCAGGCGGATGGTGTCGTTGTACGATTGCAGCAGCATTTCGGCCATACCGGCTACCGCTCCCATGTTTCCATCTATCTGGAAGGGTGGATGTGCACACAGCAGGTTGGCGTATGATCCGCTTTGCGAAGGTCTGCTGCCTTCGCCTGTCGATGGCGTCAGCAGGTACCGGAGCATTTTGTATGAAGTATTGCCGTTTTGTAATCGGGCCCAGAAATTAATCTTCCAGCTTAACGACCATCCTGTACCGTCTTCTCCCCGATGTTTGAGCGTTTGTTCGGCTGCCTTGGCCAGTTCGGGCGTTTGTGTCGGGTTTATTTGGTAGCTGGGATGCAAAGCGTACAAGTGGGATATGTGCCGGTGTTTGTCGTTGGGATCGTCCAGGTCGGCTTTCCATTCCTGCAACTGTCCGTATTGGCCTATTTTTAACGGCGAGAGTTTTTCTCGGGCTGCCTGGATGCTGTCGGTAAATGCGTTTTGGTAACCCAGTGTCCGGGATGCTTTGAGCAGGTTGGTGAAGAGTTCCCAGGCAACCTCCTGGTCGATGGTCGCTCCAATGGAGATGTCTCCATGTTCCGGAGAGTAGGATGGCGAAGAGACCAGTGTGCTGTCGCTGTCTTCAATGAGGTAGTCAAGCCAGAATTCGCCTAACTCTTGGAGGATGGGATAGGCAAATTGCCTCAAATAGACGGTGTCTTGTGTAAATAGATAGTGCTCCCAGATGTGGTTGCCCAACCACGAAGCGGAGTTGGGGGCATATCCCCAGTAGAAGTTCCACCCCGGGGCGGTAAACCCGTAGGCGTTGTTCATGGTATGCACCGACCATCCGCGGGCGTTGAAGTATTCGCGGGCGGTGATACGTCCCGGTTCACGCAGGCTCTCGATGTATTGCAGCAAGGGCGTATGGCATTCCGACAAATTGGTAACCTCTGCCGGCCAGTATATCATTTGCAGGTTGATGTTCATGTGGTAGTCGCACGCCCAGGGGGGATTGTTCAGGTGGTTCCATTTTCCTTGCAGGGTTGCCGGCATGGTGCCGGGCCGGGAACTGCTGATGAGCAGGTAGCGTCCGTATTCGAAATAGAGCTCTTCCAACGAGAAATCCTGCGCCCCTTTGCTGTATTGCAGCAGGCGTTGGTCAGTCGGCAGCGTAGCGGTGTCGGGAGCCTGGTTGAGCGAGAGCGACACCCGGTTGAAAAGCCTGCGGTAATCATTGACGTGTTCTTTTAACAGATATTCGTAACTGTTTGCTCGAGCTTTTGCAATAGCTGTCCGGTTGGTGGTTTGGAAATCGTTCCCGGTATAGTGGGGAAACTCGTTCTTGTACGAAGAGGCTACCGAAACATAAAATTCTACATTCCGGGCGTTCTCTATTTTATATTCGTTGTCGTTGAAAGAGGGCGTCCCGTCGGTCCTAACCCAGATGATGCCCTCAAACCGTTCGCCGTTCGATTCCAACGTTCCCTCTATTTGTATCGTGTTGTTGTCGGAGGCGGAGATACGGGTGTTTTTGTGAGGAGAGGTGTATGTCAGGCGGTAGGTGACTCCCTTGTCGTTGTTGTTGATGTAACGCATCACCACTAAACGCGCGGGGTAAGAGGCGAAATAAAAATTTTGGAAGTCGGTCCCGTCATGTTGGAATGATACCGAACCCAACGATTGGGAGATATTCAACTGGCGGCGGTAATCGGTATAGGAAGAGTCTATGCCGTCGATGGTAACCAGCAGGGAGCCGAATGGCTGTTGGGCTCCGAAATCGCCGAATTCAGCGCCTCCTGCTGCCGGGGAAATCTCTCCGACCAGGTAGGTATTGGCCAATCTTCCGGCTTCTGCCGTTCTGCCTTGTGTCAACAGAGAGCGGATTCTTGCCAACTGTTTCCAACTCTCTTTCTTGTTACCCCCGTTGTATTGAGGGTTGCTGCCGGGCCCTCCTGCCCAGATACCCTCTTCGGAAATCTGTATCTCGTCCGTCGGGACACCGCCGAAAAACATGGCTCCCATATAGCCGTTGCCGATGGGGAGGGCTTCGTTCATCCAGCTCTTTGCCGGGGTGTTATACCACAAGGTATATTCTTTTTCGTTGCTGGTTTGTGTGCAGGCCGTCAGGCAAGACAACAATACGATAAGTGTGTGTTTGAACATTTGTGTATATGAATAGGTTAAAAAGCGAGAGAGCCGTTTGTGGGGGAAACGTTCTCTCTCGCTTGGAATGAATTATAAGAATAAGAGGTTATACCGGAACGATTCCCTGTTTGGCCAACAGCTCCAAGCTGAGGTCTTTCAGCTTGTATTTCTGGATTTTTCCGCTTCCGGTCAAGGGGAATCCATCTACAAAGAATACATATTTGGGTATTTTGTATCGGGAGATTTTCCCTTTGCAGAAATCCTTGACATCGTATTCCGTCAGTTTGGCTCCTTCGTGCAGGATGATGAAGGCTCCTACCTCCTCACCATATTTTTTGGAGGGTACAGCGGCTACCTGTACATCTTTTACCCCTTCGAGGTGGTAGAGGAACTCTTCTATTTCACGCGGATAGATATTCTCTCCTCCGCGGATGATCATGTCCTTGATACGTCCCGTAATGCGGTAATTCCCGTTTTCGTCTCTTACACCCAGGTCTCCCGAATGGAGAAATCCGTCTTTGTCGATACACTCGGCCGTAGCTTGGGGATTCTTGTAATATCCTTTCATTACGTTGTATCCCCGGCAGCACATTTCTCCCTGTACGCCATCGGGGCATCTTTCGCCCGTTTCGGGGTCTATAACGGCAACTTCGGTAAATTCGTAATCCGAACCTACGGTGGTGTAACGAACCTCGGCCGGGTCGTCTATCCGCGAGTGAGTCATTCCCGGCGATGTTTCGGTCAATCCATATACGCTGGTTACATCCATGAACATCTTGGTATTGACCTGGCGCATCAACTCTATCGGGCACAGGGAACCTGCCATGATACCGGTCCTGAGGCAACTCATGTCGAACATATTGAACATGGGGTGGTTCAGTTCGGCAATAAACATGGTGGGTACGCCATATACGGCCGTACAGCGTTCCTTGTGGATGGAGGCCAGTACCAGCAGTGCATCGAACCGCTCTACCATGACTTGCGTACAACCGTGCGTCAATACGTTCATGGAGGCCAATACGATTCCGAAGCAGTGGAACAACGGCACGCAGCAACAGAGTTTGTCATCGGCGGTAAACTTCATGTGTTCGCCCGTCAGGTATCCGTTGTTGGTGATGTTGTGGTGCGAAAGCATGACCCCTTTGGGGAATCCGGTGGTACCCGACGTGTATTGCATATTGACGATGTCGTGGCAGTTTACCTGTTTCTTGGCCTCTTCCAGACGCTGATCGCTGACGGTCTGTCCCAACAACATCACTTCCGGCGTATTGTACATACCCCGGTGCTTTTCTTGTCCCAGGTAGATGACGTTTCGCATCTTGGGGAAGCGTTTGCTCCGTAAAAATCCGCGTTGGCAGGTTTTCAGTTCGGGGAGCATTTCGTAGGTCATGGCGATGTAGTCGCTTTCGAACGTTCCGTCTATCAGACAGAGCGTGTGCATATCGGAGTTTTCTACCAGGTATTCCAATTCGTTTTGTTTGTAATTGGTGTTTACTGTAACATATACGGCTCCGATTTTGGCACAGGCATAGAGGTAGGTCAGCCAGTCGGGGACGTTGGTAGCCCAAATGCCTACGTGCGAGCCTTTTTCGACACCTAACGCCAGAAGTCCTTTGGCTACGGTGTTGACACGTTCGTTGAATTGCGACCAGGTATAACGCAGGTCCCGGTCGGAGTAAACGATGTATTCTTTATCGGGAGAGACTTTGGCCCAATGTTCGAGCCAGTCTCCCAGGGTTCTGTCAAATAGTTGCATCTTTAAAAACTTCAAAAGGATTAAATGGGGGTATATACAACAGCCAATATTTTGGCGGTACAGCCTTTGGCGGCATGAACGCAGTGCGGTACGATGGAGTCGTAGTAAATGCTGTCTCCTGTTTCCAGAATATAGGTGTCGTTACCGTAGTTGACTTCTACTTTTCCATCCATTACCCAGATAAACTCTTCTCCCTCGTGTGAGGAGTTCATTTCTGCGGCCTTGTCGGACGATGCGATGTCGATGATGAAGGGTTCCATGTGGCGGTTCGTCTTGGATTTGGAGAGGGAGTGGTACTCCATGTGTTTGCGGGCATCGGGCGAGTTGGTCGAAAAACTGATGCAGGAGGCGCTTTCGTCTTTGCGGCAGACTACCGGGCCGATATTTTCCTGGTCGTCCAGAAATGTCCCCAGGCGTACCCCCAAGGCACGGGCTATTTTTAAGAGGATAGCCAAGGCAGGGAGGTCGATGTTTTCTTCGATTCGGGTAATCTGTTCGAGACTTAATCCTGAACGTTCAGACAGCTCTTCCCGGCTGATGTTTTTGCTTTCGCGTACGGCTTTTACCTTTTCGCTTACAATTCTATTTTTGTCCATGTTGATATGATTATTTTTTTCTTTTTGATTGTTTTTTGGTGATAATTTGTAATAAAACGGCGCAAAATTAATCAGATTCTTAACAAAAACCAAAGAGTTATGCCGTTTTATCATATAAAATCCATTGTTGTGGTAAGAATTGGACAACCTCTGATTTAAAGAGATCTGAAAAAACGCTGTTTCCGGATAAAATAATCGACGGTTATGTTTCGGGATGCCTCCGGAAACGTTTTTAAAAGATTGGTTTCAGGTTGCTGCCGGTACTGTTTTTTCTCTTTTCGGAAACTGTTGTGTGCCCGTATAATGGCTAAGGCATTACCTGTTTTTCCGGTGAGCAGGAATTTAAAAAAGGCGGCCGTATCGAGCACTCTTCGTTTGAAAAGCAGGGGACGCCCTTCCTTTATGGGCAGGTTCTTGTACAACATGAGCAGGTTGTTCCTGAAATTGAGGAACGTTTTCCGAGGTGTCTCGGTCGTCAAGGTGGCGGCACCTAAGTGGAATACCTCGCTTTGGGGGACGACGAATATCTTTTTCCCGGACAACAAGATGCGCCAGCAGAGGTCTATTTCCTCCATGTGGGCAAAGAATCGGTCGTCGAATCCGCCGGTTTCGCGAAAGAGTTCGGTCCGGATAAAGAGGCAGGCTCCCGATGCCCAGAATATTTCCGCAGGGGTATCGTATTGTCCGTTGTCCGGCTCTACGGTCGAGAAGATGCGTCCCCGGCAGTAAGGGTAACCGTATTTGTCAATAAAGCCTCCGGCTGCTCCGGCGTATTCAAAAAAGGAACGGTGGCGGTACGATTTTATTTTGGGTTGGCAGGCTCCTGCTTCCGGATGTTGTTCGCAAAAGGACACGAGGGGCGATAGCCACCCCGGGGTTACTTCGACGTCCGAGTTCAGCAGAACGGCGTAGGGAGTGTCGATTTGTGCCAGTGCCCGGTTATACCCCCCGGCATAACCGAAGTTCTCGGTTAGCGGGATAACTCTTACTTGCGGATATTGCTTTTGTATCCATGCGATGGAATCGTCGGTCGATCCGTTGTCGCAGACGACGATTTCGGCCTCCTCCCCGGGGGTGTGTCGTACCACCGAGGGGAGGAACTCTTCCAGCAGTGGCCGTCCGTTCCAGTTTAATATGACTACCGATACCTGTTTCATGTCTGGGGCAGGTTGTGTTTCCACCGGTTGTGGGTCCATAGCCAGTATTGGGGGGCCCGGAGGATGGTTTTTTCCATCTCCCGGGTATATTTTTCGGTGATTTCAAACTCTTTTGTCTGTTGTGGGGTATCGGAGATGAGCCGGTAGGTGGCGGTGTAATATCCCCGTTTGGTACATTCCACATCTAAATATACGACGGCGAATCCGGTTTTACGGGCAATCTTCTCTACTCCGGTCAGTACGGCCGTCCCTTCCCGTCCCAGGAACGAGGTGCGGTAGTGGATGTTGGCCGGCGAGGGGGTTTGGTCGGCCATGAATCCGGTCAGGGCCGATCTGCCCGAAGCCTTGTAGTGGAGCATCGTCCGCAACGTATCCTGTTTGGCGATGTTGGTGGTACCGTACCGGCTGCGCAGATGCAGGAAAAAGTTGTCGAACCATTTGTTTTTCAGCGGACGGTAGACCTGGGAGAGGAAATAGTCGCGTTTGTCCAACCACAGCGTAACCGATGGAACCCATTCCCAGTTGCCGTAATGGCCCAACAGCATGATGCAGGGTTGCCCTTTGTCGAGTATGTTTTGTACCAGATCGACGTTGGTGAATACCATGCGCCGTTTGGTCTCCTCGTCGGAGATGTGCAGGATTTTGATGGTCTCTACGACGTAGTCGCAGAAGTGGCGGTAAAACTTTTTCTCGATTGATATGATCTCTTTTTTCTCCTTGTGGGGAAAGCAGGCCGATAGATTTGCCCGAACCCGCTTGCGGCGGTACCGGATGAGGTAATAGAGCGGGAAATAGAGTATGTCGGCCAAGATGTACAGCACCGGTAACGGCAGCAGGGCGTGCAGTTTCAGGTAGAGGTAGAGGGGGAAATAGGCTATGTCTCTTGTTTTCATCTTCAATCGGGTATTAATGCGGCACAAAGGGCGTCGCCGGCCTTGTTGTAGGTGTCGGACAACCGGACCTTCCCGATGGTATTGACCCGTTCCTGTCTGGCCGGTAGTTCTACCCGGATGTAGTTGTCAGTAAATCCGTGCATCGGCATCCCTTTCCGGGGTTGTTCAAACAACACCTCGCGTACGTTTCCGGCTTGCGAGCGGTAGAACTGATCCAGTTTTTGCTCCGAGAGGGCTATCATGCGCTGGCACCGTTCGTGCTTTTCTTCGGCCGAGACGATAGGCTCTATTTTCAGGGCCTGAGTATTGGGCCGTTCCGAGTAGGTGAATATGTGCAGTTGCGATGCTGGCAACGATGCGACGAATTGGTAGGCCTCCTCGAAAAGCGGACCGGTTTCGCCCCGCATTCCTACGATCAGGTCTATACCGATAAAGGCATCGGGTATGAACCGTTTTATTGTCTCCATCTTTTGGCGGAACAGGGCGGTGTCGTAGCGTCGTTTCATCAGCCGCAGTACGGTGTCGCTGCCCGATTGCAGGGGGACGTGGAAATGGGGCATGAAGTGTCGCGACGAAGCCACGTATTCGATGATTTCGTCCGTCAGCAGGTTCGGTTCGATGGAGGAGATGCGGTAACGTTCTATTCCCGTTACGTTGTCGAGCGCTTTGATCAAGTCGAAAAAACTCTCTCCGGTCGATTTCCCGAAATCGCCGATGTTTACACCGGTCAGTACAATCTCTTTGCCGCCTTTTTCAGCCACCTCGCGGGCTTGCCCTACCAGGCTCTCTATCGAACCGTTGCGGCTACGTCCCCGGGCGTACGGGATGGTACAGTAGGTACAGTAGTAGTCGCAACCGTCCTGTACTTTCAAGAAGTGCCGGGTACGGTCGTCCTGTGAACACGATGGGGCGAAGGTCTTGATCTCTGTACTTTTGCCCGATACGATGTGGCCGTGGGCCTGTTTGGTCAACCCTCCGATGTAGTCGAGAATTTCCATTTTGTGTTCTGCCCCTAATACCAGATCGACGCCGTCGATGTGTGCCACCGTCTCCGGTTTCAGCTGGGCGTAACATCCGGTAACAACGATAAAGGCGCCAGGATGTTGGCGGGAGATTTTACGGATGGTTTGCCGGCTTTTTTTGTCGGCCAGCTCCGTTACCGAGCAGGTATTGATAATGCAGAGGTCGGCCGTTTCGCCGGGAACTGCTTTTCGGAATCCGTTGCATTCCAGCAGATGGGCCAAAGAGGAGGTTTCGGCAAAATTCAATTTGCATCCCAAGGTGAAATAGGCAGCCTTTTTGTCTTTGAATATGCTGTTATCGATCATCGTGCTATGGATTTTCCCGCAATGAGGTATGCAAAAGTATGAAAAAAGTTAGGATTTGTTGCAAAATTATCCTCCGATGTTTTGTCCTGGTATCCGGATTTTGGGAATATTGGGAGGAGGACGGAACAAGGTATAAGTTTTTCTAACATTCGTTAGGGATGGGAAATTAGCTTTTCTGGTGGAAAATCATATCTTTGCAAGAGGATAAAAGAGAAGTTCCATGATACAGCAGAATTTTATCAAGCTATACGAGGCCTCGTTTCGGGAAAATTGGGATTTGCCCGCGTTGACCGATTATAACGAAAAACGGACGTTTCTTTATAAAGAGATGGCCGTTGAAATAGCGAAGCTCCATCTGTTGTTCCGGCATTGTCAGGTTCGACGGGGCGATAAAATAGCATTGATCGGGAAAAATACGCCCCGCTGGTGTATGGCCTTTATGTCTGTTGTTACGTATGGAGCCATTGTGGTACCTATTTTACAGGATTTCCACCCGAACGATGTGCAGCATATCATCAACCACTCGGAGGCAGTGATGCTCTTCGCCGGGGATCACATCTGGGAAAACCTCGAAGAGGAGAAGCTGCCGCAGTTGCGCGGCATTTTGTCGCTCTCCGATTACAGTTGCTTCTGCCAGCGTGACGGAGAGGACATCGCCCAGTACCTGTCGGATATGGATGCCCATTTCCGGGATGCCTATCCCGCCGGTTTTACCCAAAACGACGTGCAGTATGCCCGGTTGGATAATGATAAAATCATCGAGTTGAATTACACCTCGGGTACTACCGGATTTACCAAGGGGGTGATGCTGACGGGCAATAACCTGGGCGGGAATGTGGTGTTCGGCATGGAGTCGCAGCTGCATTACAAGGGAAGCCGCTGTCTGTCGTTTCTGCCGTTGGCCCATGCCTTCGGTTGCGCATTCGATTTTCTGACCCCTATGGCCGTCGGTACGCACGTGATTTTGTTGGGGAAGATTCCATCGCCGAAAATCCTGTTGAAAGCATTCGAGGAGGTGAAGCCCAACCTGATTCTGACCGTTCCGCTCGTGTTGGAAAAGATATACAGGAAACAGATCTCCCCCATGTTGAACAAGTTGCCGTTGAAACTGGCCTTGAACGTCCCCTTGCTGGACGGTAAGATTTACGGGCAGATACGGAAAAAGCTCGTCGATGCTTTCGGGGGACGTTTTGCGCAGGTGATTGTGGGAGGGGCTCCGTTGAATCCCGAAGTAGAGGCGTTTCTGACCAAAATAAAGTTTCCCTTTACCGTGGGGTATGGGATGACCGAATGCGCTCCGTTGATCAGTTATACCCATTATACCGAGTTTGTCCCCGGTTCGGCCGGACGTATCTTGCCGCGAATCATGGAGATCAGGGTAGATTCTCCCGATCCGGAGAATATCTCCGGCGAAATATGGGTGCGGGGCGAGAATGTGATGAAGGGGTATTACAAGAATCCGGAAGCTACCGCGCTGGTACTCGACAGCGACGGCTGGCTCCATACCGGCGACATGGGAACGGTAACGGCCGATGGTACGATATTCATACGCGGGCGGGTAAAGTCGATGATACTTGGCTCGAACGGGCAGAATATCTATCCGGAGGAGATAGAGGCCAAGCTCAACAATATGCCCTTTATCATGGAGAGTCTGGTCAAAGAGAAGAACGGCAAGCTGATAGCGTTGGTCTATCCCGATTACGAAGCTGTTGACAGTTACGGCATCTCGAATGAAGATTTGCCCGTCGCCCTGGAAGAGGTGCGGCAGAACCTGAACAAGAATGTTTCGCCCTATGAACAGATAACCGCCATACAGCTCTATCCCACGGAGTTTGAAAAGACACCCAAAAAGAGCATAAAACGTTATCTGTACGACCGTTGATGATGGATGTGGGGCGTTGTCGCTTTTTTCTCTTTTGTCCGGTCGATGAAAATAGTCATTAAAATCTATTGGCGTATTTGAAAAAATCGCTATATTTGCAGTCAATAACAGATGACGCGTATGATTATTGCAGCAACATTGCACCACAAACATCACCATCACTTGGCTCGTTAAGAGGTAAGCGGATATTTGCGTGTTGCTGATGACATAAAAAATGTGAGGCTTACCCTATGCAGGTAAGCCTTTTTTGTTGCGAATGTATAAGTTGTAAAATAAAACGATTATGTTACGAATTGCAGTACAGGCCAAGGGCCGGCTTTTTGAAGACACGATGGAGTTGCTGGCTGAGGCCGGAATAAAATTATCCTCGGCCAAGAGGACGTTGTTAATCCCCGCGCGGAATTTTCCCGTAGAGGTGTTGTTCCTACGGGACGATGATATCCCCGATTCTGTTGCTTCGGGGGTGGCAGATGTCGGGATTGTCGGCGAAAACGAATTTGTCGAAAAAGAAAAAGCCGCCGAGATAGTAAAAAGGCTTGGATTTAGTAAATGCCGTCTTTCGTTGGCTATTCCCAAAGACGAAGATTACCAGAATCTGAACTGGTTTCATGGACGCAAGATAGCCACCTCTTATCCGGGGATTCTTTCCACATTTCTGAAAAAGAACGGTATAAAGGCCGATATCCATGTTATTACCGGTTCGGTCGAAATCGCTCCCGGTATCGGGTTGGCCGATGCCATATTCGACATCGTCAGCTCCGGCAGTACGTTAGTCAGCAATCGGCTCAAAGAGGTGGAGATTGTCATGGAGTCGGAGGCAGTGTTGATTGCCAACCCCTGGCTCTCGACAGAGAAAAAAGAGATACTGGAAGAGCTGTTGTTCCGTATCAATGCCGTACAGATAGCCGAAGACAAAAAGTATATTTTGATGAATGTACCCACTGACAACCTCGAACAGGTGTTGTCCGTATTGCCCGGGATGAAGAGCCCTACCATCATGCCGTTGGCTACCCCGGGATGGAGCTCGGTACATACGGTGCTGGAAGAGAAACGTTTCTGGGAAATCATCAACAAGCTGAAATCCGCAGGAGCAGAAGGTATTCTGGTATTGAACATAGAGAAAATGGTATTGTAGTATAAAATATCGGAGTTTATGGAAGTAATCAAATATCCGGCCCGAAAAGATTGGGGGCATATAACCGCCCGCCCGCATTTCGACCATGCCGCGTTGCAGGACAAGGTTGCCGGTATCTTGCAGGAGGTTCGAGAATTGGGTGATGCCGCCCTGTTCAAATACGAAGAGATGTTCGACCGTGTGTCACTGAACTCACTGGCTGTTTCAGAAGCCGAGTGGGACGAAGCCGATTCTCTTCTTTCGGAAGAGTTGAAGCGCTCCATCCGGCAGGCACACGACAACATCGCTCGTTTTCACGCTTCACAAGCCATACAACATCAGAAAATCGAGACGATGCCGGGCGTAACCTGTTGGCAAAAATCGGTGGGCATCGATGCCGTAGGATTGTATATCCCCGGAGGTACGGCTCCGTTGTTTTCGACCGTGTTGATGTTGGCCATTCCCGCCAAGATAGCCGGATGCCGCAACATCGTTATGTGTACCCCTCCCAACAAAGAGGGAAAGGTACATCCGGCCATTCTCGTTTCGGCCAAGACAGCCGGCGTAACCTGCCTGTTCAAGTTGGGCGGAGTGCAGGCCATCGGAGCGATGGCATACGGCACGCAGAGCGTCCCGAAGGTATATAAGATTTTTGGTCCGGGCAACCAGTATGTCATGGCAGCCAAGCAGTTGGTCAGCCTTTCGGAGGTAGCCATCGATATGCCGGCAGGACCTTCCGAAGTGGAGGTGATTGCCGATGCCTCGGCCAATCCGGCTTTTGTTGCCTCTGACTTTCTTTCCCAGGCCGAACACGGTGCCGACAGCCAGTCGATTCTGATGACTACGGATGACGCGTTGGTCGCTCCCGTACAGGCCGAGATCGAACGACAGTTGACGTTGCTGCCCCGCCGCGAGCTGGTTGAAAAATCCCTTTCGCACAGCAAGATTGTCGTATTGAAAGATTACGACGAATTGATGGCCCTTACCAACGAATATGCCCCGGAGCACCTGATTATCCAGACGGCCAATTATCGCGAGCTGGCCGGCAAGGTCATCAATGCCGGGTCAGTCTTTTTGGGCCCCTATACCCCCGAAAGCGCCGGCGATTATGCCTCGGGTACCAACCATACGTTGCCTACCAGCGGGTATGCCAAGGCGTACAGCGGCGTGAACCTGGACAGCTTCTTGCGTAAAATCACCTTCCAGGAAATCACCCCGCAGGGGCTTTATCAGATAGGAAACATAGTGGAAACGATGGCTGCCAACGAACAGTTGGATGCACACAAAAATGCCGTAGCGCTTCGTCTCGACAGCCTTAAACAATGAAAATGTCATGGATTTAAAAACATGGGTACGACCCAATATATGGAGTTTGAAACCCTATTCGTCTGCACGGAGCGAGTTCAAGGGAGAGGCCTCTGTCTTTCTGGATGCCAACGAAAACCCCTATAATGCCCCCTACAACCGTTACCCCGATCCGTTGCAGTGGGCCGTAAAAAAGAGAATTGCCGCGTTTAAAGGCGTTCCGGCAGAACAGATCTTTTTGGGGGTGGGTAGCGACGAACCGATCGATTTGATATACCGTGTCTTTTGCGAGCCCGCAGTGGATAACGTCGTGGCCATAGATCCCTCTTACGGGATGTATCAGGTTTGCGCAGACATCAACAACGTTGCCTATAAAAAGGTACAGCTTGACAGCGAATTTCAAGTAGATGCCGCTGCCGTACTGAATGCCGTAGATGAACGTACCAAGGCCATCTTTTTGTGTTCGCCCAACAATCCTACCGGCAATAGCCTGGATCGTGCGGCCGTCGAAAAGATATTGAATACGTTTGCCGGTATTGTGGTGGTGGACGAAGCCTATATCGACTTTTCGACCCAACCCTCTTTCCTGAAATCGTTGCACCGGTTTCCCAATTTGATTGTCCTGCAAACCTTCTCCAAAGCGTGGGGCAGTGCCGGCGTCCGTCTGGGAATGGCCTTTGCCGATAGCCAGATTATAGAGATATTCAACAAAGTAAAATACCCGTACAACATCAACCGGTTGACGCAGGAGTATGCCTTGTCGATGTTGGAAAAGGCCGATCAGGTAAAAGCGTGGGTAGCGCTCCTGTTACAGGAACGTTCCTTGCTGGCTGCCGCCCTGGAACGTTTGCCGGTGGTGAAAAAGGTCTATCCGAGCGATGCCAATTTCCTGTTGGTTCGGGTAGAGGATGCCTCGGGCACTTACCGCTATCTGGTAGAGAAGGGCATCATTGTCCGTAATCGCGACAATATCACCCTGTGTATGGGATGTTTGCGCATTACCATAGGTACGCCCGAAGAGAACCGGCAGCTGGTTGAAGCGATGAAAAATTTGAAAACGAAATGAAAACAAAAAAGAGAGCCCTCTTTATCGACCGCGACGGAACGCTCGTGGTAGAGCCTCCTGTCGATTTTCAGTTGGACAGTCTGGAAAAACTCGAATTTGTGCCCGGGGTGTTCCGTAACCTCCATTTTATCCGGGAGAAACTCGATTTTGAGTTGGTAATCGTTACCAACCAGGATGGTTTAGGAACCTCCTCTTTCCCCGAAGAGACCTTCTGGCCGGCGCATAACAAGATGTTGCAGGCTTTCCGGAACGAAGGCGTAACATTCGACGATATTTTGATAGACCGTTCTTTCCCCGAAGAGAACCTGCCTACCCGCAAGCCGGGTATCGGGATGTTCGGCAAGTACCTGGGAGGAGAGTACGACCTGGCGGCCTCGTACGTGATAGGCGACCGTCTTACCGATGTACAACTGGCCAAGAACCTCGGATGCAAGGCCATCTGGATGCAACCGCAGGAGTGCGAGGAACAGTTGTCGATGGACGAAAATTTGCGGGATAGTTGTGTTTTGGTATCCGACGATTGGAACAGAATCAGCGAATACCTTTTTGCCGGAGAGCGCTCTGCCGAGGTGGTACGTACTACCTCCGAAACCGATATTCGTATCCATCTTCGTTTGGATGGGACGGGCCGTTGCGATATCTCCACCGGACTGGGTTTCTTCGACCATATGTTGGAACAGATCGGCCGTCATTCAGGCATTGATCTGACCATACGCACCCGGGGCGATTTGCACGTGGATGAACACCATACCATCGAGGATACCGCCATTGCCTTGGGCGAAGCGCTCAACCGGGCCTTGGGTGACAAGCGAGGGATAGAACGGTACGGTTTCTGCCTGCCCATGGACGATTGTCTCTGCCAGGTGGCGCTGGATTTTGGCGGAAGGGCGTGGCTGGTGTGGGACGTTTCGTTTAAACGGGAAAAGATAGGAGATGTCCCCACCGAAATGTTCCTCCATTTCTTTAAGTCTTTGAGCGATGCTGCGCGGATGAACCTGAATATAAAGGCCGAAGGCGAAAACGAACACCATAAAATAGAGGGTATTTTCAAGGCATTTGCCCGTTCTGTCAAGATGGCCATTCGCCGCGACATCTACAAATACGAGCTTCCCAGTACAAAAGGCGCTATATTTTAGTATTTTGTGTATTTTTTTTAGAGGAATAAATAGATGAATACAATTAATTCTTTACTTTTGCACTATTAAAAAGGAGGTAATCCTTTTTAGGAAAAGGGAGAATAAACTGTGTTAAATTAATAAGAATGTTATGAAAAAAAATCTGTTAATGGTACTTTCCGTTGCGTTTTTGTTAGGAATGGGAGCTTGTAAGCCCAAACAAAGCGCATACAAAGCTGCTTATGAAAAAGCCCAGGAAAAAGAGATTGTTGAAGAGGTGGCAGAACCGGCTCCGGCAAAACCTGCACCCGCCCGTCCGGCAGAGAGAGCTTCCAATGCCAAAGTAACGAGCGAAAGAGTTACTGCCGTATCCGGAACTTTGAAGGCATACAACGTAGTAGTGGGCAGCTTTACCATGAAAACCAATGCGCTCGGTTTGAAAGAAAAGTTGCAAGAAGCCGGTTATGAAGCTGTGGTAGCTCAAAATGCAAAAGGAATGTATCGCGTAATTGCTGCCAGTTACGACGACAGAGCATCTGCCGAAGATATGCGCGACAGTTTGCGCTCCGAGTTTCCGGATGCTTGGTTGCTGTTGAACCAGTAAACACCATTGAAAATGGATATATACGCCCGTCCGTATCACAGACGGGCGTCTTTTTTATAGGAGCGGCATTAAACAAAAGCAGGCGGCTGTTTGTTTAAGGTATGGAGAAAAAGAGAATTTCCTCCGAAAATAAACCTGTAAACCGAATTGTATATGAATTTTCAAAAGATACGCCTTGTCGCTTGGTCCGGTTTTTTGTCCACATTGGTTTTGTTTGTTGTCATGGGCCTTGAAAACATGACCGAAATGTTTCAGATGGACCCGGTCTTTTTCATGGTCGATTTGGCAGAACGCTCTATTGTCTTGTGGTTGCTCGTTTATTTAGTCTTGGGATGGTTGTGGAGTGCCGCCTATCTGTTTTTCTTCAATCGCTTCCTTGCTTTTGAAAAAATCCCTTGGCTCAGGGGGGCTATCTATGGAATTTTGGTGGGTATGATTACCTACATCGGCATTTCCATGACAGGAGACGGGATGGGGTTGGGTAGCATTAATACCCAGATCATAGGGACGCTGCTGGCCTATACGGCATTTGGTATTGTATTGGGAACAATCGTAGGGATGTACGAAAAGAAAAAGAAATAAAGTTCTGTTTGAGAGCGAACGGAGAAGGTGTGTCAGATTTCTCGATAGACACACCTTTTTTGTTTTTTTAATAGAATCCCGGTATGAGTGGTGTTTCCTTTGTCGCTTTTTGATGCGTGAAATTTATTTGAAGTTATGTGTCCTTTGTTTGTTGTTGAGTGGGCCGGGATAGATAAAATAAAAAAGACAATAACCGTTTT
>DVNA01000145.1 GCA_018714665.1 Candidatus Gallibacteroides avistercoris
CTCCGGCAATCTCGAATGCCAAATGGGAAAACCAACTGTCGGAAGCAGCCCCGTGCCAATGTTTTACTCCGGCCGGAATATGAATGACCGTACCGGGCAATATCTCCCGGGCAGGCTTGCCCTCCTCCTGATACCAGCCTCGACCGGCCACACCGATAAGCATCTGCCCTCCTCCTTGGGTTGCCTGGTGGATGTGCCAGTTGTTGCGACAACGAGGCTCGAACGTTACGTTGAAGATATGCACCTGCTCATTTGAAATCGGAGCGAGATAACTCTGCCCGGTGAAATACTTGGCGTATGCCGTATTCGGCTCACCGATTGGGAAAATCATCTCACGTTGAAAAGCGGCTTTGGCATCTTCGCCTGCCGTATCTTCGGCCCACACACCTTTGGCGAGATTGAATGCCGCCCATGCCTTGGGCCATCCGGCATAAAATCCGATGTGGGTAATGATCTCGGCAATTTCGGTACGGGTGATGCCATTTTTCTTGGCCGATTGAAGGTGAAACACAAGCGAATTATCGGTAATTCCCTGGCTGATGAGCGAGGTAACCGTTACCAGGCTGCGGTCGCGCAAGCCGAGTTTGTCGGTACGGCTCCATACTTGCCCGAACAGTACATCGTCGTTGAGTTCTGCAAATTTCGGGGCGAACGTGCCCAATTGGTCGCGTCCTGCCGTCTGTACGATTTTTTCCTGTGCCATAACATGAAATGTCAAAAGGGTTAATAGTGAAATTAAAATAATTCTGTTCATGGTTCTTTATTGAATGAAGTTATTGATTCTGTTCGACGGGTTGAGCGGCAACTGATCGGACAAGACCAACGATTTCACCATGTGCAGGGTACCTTGTTTGTATCGCTGGAAATGCTCCGAAGCAATATGTTTTTCGTATGCCTCCTGGCTCGCATAGGTTTCGAGGATGGTGATGCGACAGGGATTCTCCTTTTCGCTAACGGCATACATCGTCAATACGCCCGGTTCGGTACGCAGGGATACCTCGCCCACCTGGGTCGCATAAGTCATATACTCGTCGAGATATTGGGGATAAACCTCGATTTTCGACAGGCGTACGATACCGTCGTCTGCCATGGGTTCCTTGGCACACATCCCCGGCTCTTCGTCGAGTTTCAAACATCGCCCGATCACCTCTCCGGTAGCGATATAAGAATAGGAGGGAAACTCAAACAGGACGGGTTTCAACCGAGTATAGTCGAGCCGGCCGTTGCTGCCGATCACATCGGGGGCTGCATAGGTATTGACCACGGAACAGATGAAATTATCGAAACCATCCGTTTCATAAATATCCTCCACATCGCACTCCATCGTCAGCGGAGAAGAATCGATTACGGGCGAACCGTTTTCTCCCCAATGGAAATCGAATACAGCCGACTTGTCGACCGACGCTCCGCTGACACTCCCCACATAATCGGCCCTCGGCAACATCTCCCGGCTGACGAGGTTGATGGACAGTTTCTTCGACTTCCTTATCCCCTGATTGGTATAATGGCTTTTGTTCATGCTCACAAGTATCCGGTCATGGCCTATGATGCCCGTATGCCCCACTACAAGCCAATTTACTTTTCCTTCGACCTCTGCCCCGACAACCGTCAAAGGTTTCGGGTAGAGTGCAAGCAGGCTTCCGATATTCTTTTTCTCCATTTCCGTCGTATTTTGTCGGTCTGAATCTTCTTTGTTCTCCGTTACGCCGCACGAAAGCAGAACGGACAAGGCAAGAGCATAGACAGTCGATTTTATCATACCGTCCTGTTTTTCAGATACTCTTGATAAACTTTGCCGGGACACCACCCACGACGGTATTCGCCGCTACGTCTTTCGTTACGACTGCCCCTGCCGCCACAACGGCATTATCACCTATGGTAACCCCTTGCAGGATGGTAGCGTTTGAACCTATCCAGACGTTCCTGCCCAGTACGATAGGAGCGGGATAGGTGTGGCTACGGGCCTCGGGACGGAGGCCGTGATTGAGCGTGGCGAATACCACATTATGCCCGATCTGGCACCCGTCGCCTATCGACACGCCTCCATGATCCTGAAAATGACAACAGGCGTTGATAAATACATGCTCGCCAACCGTGATGTTTTTACCGAAATCAGCATAGAACGGAGGAAAGACCCGCAGCGATTGCGGCACTTGATAACCGAACAACTCGGAAAGCAGGCCGCGCACCTCGTCGGGTGTATGGTAGGCCGTATTCAACCGGAAGGTAATACGACGGGCCTCGTTACTCATATCGTCCATAAAACGGTGTATCTCTTCCGTATCGAGCGCTTTACGCGTTTTTACATACTCTTTGAAATCTTCGATATTCATGTTGTTACTGTTTTTTTATTTTTACTCGTATATCTTCTCTGACATTCAACGCCTCAATCCCATTTCCATCGATACGGCCTATCTTTATCAACTCTTTGCTGTAAGGCCAGCTCTTGCAGAAAATAGCCACGTTACCCCACGGTGCATAAATCGTGATGTCGCCGGGCGCAGGGGCACAACCGCGCGTTACCCCTTCGACAGAGAATGCCGGCGAGGGATAGAAGATTTTCTCGGTCGTGTTGTTGTAATCCTCCAACGTAACCTCCAACGGCAAACGGGAAAGGAAATCTCTGCCTGCGGCATTCTCCTCGATGGTGGCCGTAATTGTACGGTCGCCGGCGGTGATGTCTATTTTCATGGAAGTGGTCTCCGGAGTCCCCGGTTCTTCCCGGCCTGCACCGATGCTTTCGAGCCATGCCCAAACGCGGCTCTCCATTTGCGAAAGGCTCGAAGAGGTCAATAACAGAGGCTGGCTGATCAGCGTCGCATCGGGACAAAGCGCACGGGCTTCGTCAACCGACGTAGATATCCCGCTGCTGCCACTGGTAGCAAACAGGGCAACCCGCTTGCCGGCAAGTTTTGCCGCATGTGCGTGCAGGAAAGAGTGCATGGGTGTTGCCATACTGCCGTACCAAATCGGATAACCGACAAAGATAACGTCGTAATCATCGAAACTTTCTACCGATGTTTTGACGGGCGGATAATCGCCTCGACGGATGGCCTCCAATTCTGCCTGTGCACGCTCCAACATGGCGTTGTAGTTATCCTCATAAGGCGTTTCGGGCTCGACTTCCAATATGTCGCCATCGAGCGTTTTCTGAATAAGTTGTGCGACACGCTCCGTATTACTCGTCCGCGAAACGTACAACACCAGATAACGGCCACCCCGATCGGATACAGATGTATCGGAGTTATCATCGTCCGGCTGTTGGGGCGTTTCCATCGGATTCGGAATGGGCGGAACATCTTCGCTATCTCCGCAAGCTGCTATCGAAAAGCAGGCAAACAATAAAAACGGAATCAACATGAACCTTTTCATAATTTTCTATTTTTACATTCGATGTGATATAAACGTTCGACCTCTGCCGGAGCGTGCAGGTCAAGAATCGTACTGTACCCGGTATCCACGTCCGGCAAGGATACACCTGTCCATGTACCAACAACCGAAACCGAGGCAAACGATGCTGTTTTCAAAAAATCTCTTCTATCCATAATCGTATATTATTACCGATGATAACGAGCCATCATATCCCGCAGAATTGCCATTTCATTCTCTTCCAACCGGAACGTCCCGGATTCCATTTCGGGTACAGAATCGTTTTGTTCCAGAAAACGTTGTAAGATTTCCCGGGATGTAGTACGATAACGATCGGCCAGGAAATTTACGATTTCATCGTTATAAATCTCTTCGAGAACATCTGTTCGTCGATTCATCATCATTCTTGGATATTTTTCATGATACAAAGTTATGGAGCTCTGATGAAAGGGATGTATCGATAAACGGGATGGTTGTATTCTTTTTACTGATTTTCATGTGGCTCCATGCGGTAATTTAATAAGAAAAGAGTATTTTTGTTACTGATTATCAAATATCCCGAAATCTATGAGCAGGATACTGCAAGTGAAAAACGTAAGCGATTACAGCCGCTATGTAGGGGCTGCCGACCATCATCCGCAGGTCTGTGTCATTGATTTTGCCAAAATATCGCCCGTACGCCACAGCCTGAACAATTACAGCGTTTATGGTATTTTCTTTCATGATGAGGCTGATATAGACTTGGAATATGGCTGTGGGAAATACGACTATAAGAAAGGGACGGTTATCTGTGTAGCCCCTGGTCAGGTGGGAGGCAAAGAGGACAACGGCGAATGGATAAATCTGACGGGATGGGCCTTGCTTTTTCATCCCGACTTGTTACATGGTACACCGCTGGAAAGAAAAATCAAAGCATATTCGTTTTTCGATTACCGAATCAACGAAGCATTACACATGACCGACGAGGAACACGATGTGCTTGTTTCGCTGATGCGGCAAATCCAAACCGAAATTGAACGGAAGCATGATACCGTGCAAAATGCCATCCTCGTAAACTACATCGAGTTGGTCCTGAATTTTTGCCAACGCTTCTATAACCGGCAGTTTCTGACCCGAAAGCTGGAAAATACTGACATGCTGATAAAATTCGAGGCTTTGCTACGGAGCTATTTCGACGAAAACCGGCAACTATCGCTCGGCCTGCCTACCGTCCAATATTGTGCAGATAAACTGTGTATGTCTGCCAACTATTTCGGAGACATGATCAAAAAAACAACCGGCAATACAGCCAGTAACCATATCCGCCAATACATTATCCAACGGGCCAAAAACGAGCTTGCCACAGGTGCAAGTATTGCACAGGCAGCTTATGGCCTCGGCTTCGAGTATCCACAACACCTCAGCAGGATGTTCAAAACGCAAACGGGGATGACTCCCTCTGAATATTGCCAGAATCTCCGAAAACGATAATCGCATGTAACAAATCCGTGGCTTCCGGTATGGAAACCCCAAAAACCGATTGTCCAACATGAAAATAATCGGTACAAGCACCTAATCACCTAAAACAATCCTCGGTCATCATTTCCGACTATTTTGTCAAAGACCTGACAACGGGTAAGCCAGTCCGCGCAATAACCGTTCGACACCGGAATAAGGAAACTACATTACATCTCTTTATATGCCGTCGGAGAATACCCCGTATATCTCTTGAAATAGACTCCGAAAAAGGATTGATTGGCAAAATGCAGCATATCGGCAATCTGCTGTACGGTGTATTTACGACTTTTGAGCAAGGCTTTTGCTTCAAGAATGACAAATTCTGAAATCCATTCGCTGGCAAAACGACCACTTACCTGATGAACAACTTGCGACAAATATTTAGACGTTACGCACAGTTCATTCGCATAGAAAGAAATATTACGTTCTTTCGTATAATTTCTCTGTACCTCTTTTATGAATTGGTCGTAAAGTTCCTGCTTGCGGCTGGTTTTCTCTCTCGACTTTTCGTTCTCGGAAGATAACGAGGCATATTGTTGATAATATCCGTTGTAGGCCAGCGCCTGTGCATATCCGAGCAGAGCCCCTTTCCGAAACGGGTTATCCTTTTCGAGAATCTTCGCTTTCATCAGGCGATAAATCGTCAACGTCTCCTCCATCCTCTCATCGGTCAAATGAAAACAGGGCGAATGATGCAACCGGCGTTGTGTAGTCATGACCGCCTCGATCTGGCTGACTGTCCGGAAATATTCAGGATCGAAAGCCATCACCACGATACGGGCATCCTTACTCATGCCGAGAAACTCTCCGATCGTCCCCTTCTGCACCACAAAAACATCATTGACACAGATTTCTATCTCTTGCAGGTTATACCGAAACCGTATCTGGCCGGCCAGGCACAAAATTACACTAACAAAAGAAACTTTGACCGGATGATTGGTAAAAATATAATCTGTATGGTCATTTGTCTCCGAAAAATCGAGATTGTCTATCAAAATAAATTCCTTATTCAGATGTACCACCGTATTTTCTGCTGAAAGCCGTATCAAGTCCAAATCCCAATAAGCCTGTTTCATCTATATATATTCTACTTTTCGACGAACGAATTTAGTTATTTTAGCCGATATTTACAACATTTGTTATCTATTTGAACAAAACACAATCCCATTAGACGACATAATCTACCGGATAAATCGGGAACTTTGCAAACAAAAAACAGTGTCATTAAAAATATATCAGAACCATGAACAGATCAATTACCTTGGTCATCGTCGTCGGAGCACTCTGTGCCTGCAACGGGCCATCGCACGAGAATTCCAATATGCGGAGCGTCATGCTGACCGAACCCGTTAGGTTGGAATCCTCTCA
>DVNA01000146.1 GCA_018714665.1 Candidatus Gallibacteroides avistercoris
AAAATTTGAAGCAAACCCCAACCGCCGCGTGCTCGAAGGAAAAGTCATCGCCACCCTCTTTTTCGAGCCCTCCACCCGTACCCGGTTGAGTTTTGAAACCGCCGTAAACCGGTTGGGAGGGCGTGTTATCGGATTTTCCGATGCCGCCACTACCAGTTCCTCCAAAGGCGAAACCCTCAAAGATACCATTATGATGGTAAGCAATTATGCCGACCTGATCATCATGCGGCACTACCTGGAAGGTGCCGCCCGCTACGCGTCGGAAATCTCCTCGATACCCATCGTCAACGCCGGCGACGGAGCCAACCAGCACCCCTCGCAGACGATGCTCGACCTCTACTCCATCTACAAAACGCAGGGGACGCTACAAAACCTGAACATCACCATGGTAGGCGACCTGAAATACGGCCGTACCGTACACTCGCTGCTGATGGCCATGTCGCACTTCAACCCCACGTTCCACTTCGTGGCCCCCGACGAACTGAAAATGCCCGAAGAGTACAAGGAGTTTTGCCGACAAAAGAACATTCCTTACCAAGAACACTCCGACTTTACCGAAGAGGTAATCAACCAGGCCGACATCCTCTACATGACCCGCGTACAACGGGAGCGATTTACCGATTTGATGGAATACGAAAAAGTCAAAAACGTTTACACCCTGCACAACCAGATGCTGGACGGCAGCAAGCCCAACCTGAGGGTATTGCATCCCCTGCCCCGCGTAAACGAGATTTCGTACGACGTGGACGACAACCCCAAAGCATACTATTTCCAACAGGCCCAAAACGGACTCTATGCCCGCCAGACCATTATCTGCAACGTTTTAGGCATTGAAATTTAACCCGCAAAGAACAGACAGATTATGAATACCACCAAAAAAGAGCTCGAAGTAGCCGCTCTCGAAAACGGCACCGTCATCGACCACATACCTTCCGAACAACTGTTCAAAGTAGTATCGTTGCTGAAACTCGACAAGATGACCGGCAGCATCACCATCGGCAACAACCTCAAAAGCAAAAAAATCGGCAAGAAAGGCATCATCAAGATGGCAGACACCTTTTTTAAGGAAGAAGAGATCAACCGCATCGCCCTGATAGCCCCGAATGCCAAGATAAACGAAATACACGATTACCAGGTTACCGTCAAAAAACAGGTTTCGTTACCCGATGTACTGGTAGGAATTGTCAAATGCGACAACCCCAAGTGTATCACCAACAACGAACCGATGGATACTCGGTTCGAAGTGATCGACCGCGAAAAGGTAGAGCTCAAATGCCACTACTGCGAACGCATCATAGAAAAGGAGAGAATCGAAATCCGGTAAACGATAAACCCATTATCCCTGTTATATTCCAAGAAACGTTCCACCAAAACCTGTTAATATGAAACAAAACTGGAAACCCGGCACCCTGATATACCCGCTTCCCGCCCTTCTAATCAGTTGCGGCAATACAGAAGAAAACTACAACCTGCTGACAGTCAGCTGGGCAGGAACACTATGTACCAACCCTCCGATGTGCTACATATCGGTCCGTCCCGAACGCCACTCGTACCCAATCATCAAAGAAACCGGCGAATTCGTCATCAACCTGACCACCGAGGCACTTGCCTACGCTACCGACTGGTGCGGAGTAAAATCGGGAAAAGATTTCCAGAAATTCAAGGAGATGAAGCTGACCCCCGTTGCCGGGGCCGTGGTCAAGGCACCGCTGGTCAAAGAATCTCCTCTAAACATCGAGTGCAAGGTCAAGGAGATCGTCCCCTTGGGTTCTCACGACATGTTCATTGCCAATGTGGTAAACGTAGTGGCCGACGACCGGTACCTGAACCCCGACACCGGAGCGTTTGATTTAGCAGCCGCCCGCCTGCTCGTCTATACCCACGGACACTACTACAAAACAGGAGAAGAGATCGGCAAATTCGGATGGAGCGTCCAAAAGAAAAAGAAAAACAACGAATGAGACCCAAACACCTTCTACTCTTGCTGTGGATAATCCTCGTCCCCACCACCATCCTTGCCCAGGAGCGCCAGAAATGGGTCGAATGGGGAATCAAGGCCGGAGTAAATGCTCCCTACATTGCCATCGAAGAGTTCGAAATAAACGGTATCAAAAAAGACGATCCTGAGACACAAACCCAGGTAGGATATTTTTTCGCCCTCTTTTCAAGGGTAAACTTGCACAAGCACTATATACAGTTAGAAGCCTCTACTCATTATACCCGTTCAGAAATAGCCGTTGATCTGACAGACTTTGGATACAGCCTCGAAAATACGGGAATAGACCCAACCTCCAAAATAAAGTTCCACCGCCGGACACTGGAAGTACCCCTGCTGTACGGGTACAATTTTGTCAAAAAAAATCCATATGAACTGGCCCTGTTCGTCGGGCCCAAGTTACGTTATAGCTTCGACCGGGGAAACGATGACACCCAAAGCAGCAACAACGCCATCGAAATCCACGAAGAGGTACAACCTCTGACCGCCTGTATCGTATTCGGATTAGGCACCCGTATCTCCAATTTCGTACTCGATGTCAGGTACGAATTCGGGGTGAACAACATCTCCAAATCATCCGTCTATACATTAAAGCTGCCTACCGGCGAAAACAGCGGAGAGCTGACCCTTAACCGAAGAATGAACCTGATGAGCTTCTCGCTGGGGGTTATTTTTTAGCAAACAGACCCCACACAAGAGATTTACCACGCAAATACTTTTTAGGACAAATACTTTACCAATCGACATCAAATGCGTATATTTGCTGTCTAAATCATGCAAAAATCATTCAATCACCTATAAAATGAAAAGAGATACTGAAATTTTCGACATCATCGAAAAAGAGCATCAACGCCAGTTGAAGGGAATAGAATTGATCGCTTCCGAAAACTTCGTCAGCGATCAGGTAATGCAAGCCATGGGCTCCTGCCTGACCAACAAATATGCAGAAGGATACCCCGGCAAACGCTATTACGGAGGCTGCGAAGTGGTTGACCAAAGCGAACAGATCGCCATCGAACGCATCAAAAAAATCTTCGGGGCAGAATGGGCCAACGTACAACCCCACTCGGGAGCACAGGCCAACATGGCCGTATTCATGGCTACGCTGAACCCGGGCGACAAGTTCTTGGGATTGAACCTATCACACGGGGGGCACCTCTCACACGGTTCACCCGTCAACTTCTCCGGGCTGATGTTCAAACCCCTGGAATACAGTGTCAAAGAAGATACCGGATATGTCGATTACGATATGATGGAAGAGGTTGCCCTGCGCGAACGACCCAAACTCATCATCGGCGGAGCATCGGCCTATTCGCGCGAATGGGATTATGCCCGTATGCGTAAAATCGCCGATGAGATAGGCGCCCTGCTGATGATAGACATGGCACATCCCGCCGGACTGATTGCCGCCGGAGAGTTGGACAACCCCCTGAAATATGCCCACATCGTAACCTCCACTACACACAAAACCTTGCGGGGCCCGCGCGGAGGTATCATCCTCTTAGGGAAAGACTTCGACAACCCTTGGGGCAAAACCACCCCGAAAGGCGAAATCAAAAAGATGTCGGCCCTGTTAGACTCGGCCGTATTCCCCGGCGTACAAGGAGGTCCGCTCGAACACGTCATTGCCGCCAAAGCCGTATCCTTCGGCGAAGCACTTACCCCCGAATACAAACAGTACCAGGCACAGGTCAAAAAGAATGCCGCTACCATGGCCGCAGCCTTCATGGCCAAAGGGTACAAAATCATCTCCGGGGGGACAGACAACCACTGTATGTTGATCGACCTGCGGACCAAATTCCCCGAACTGACCGGTAAAGTAGCCGAAAAAGTACTGGTACAGGCAGACATCACGGTCAACAAGAACATGGTTCCGTTCGACAGCCGCTCTCCGTTCCAGACCTCCGGTATCCGTGTCGGCACACCGGCCATCACTACCCGCGGAGCCAAAGAAGAGCTGATGGGCGAGATCGTTGAGATGATTGACACCGTACTCTCCAACCCCGAAAGCGAGACAACCATCAAGGCCGTCCGCGAAAAGGTGAACCAGACGATGAAAAACTATGCCTTGTTTGCCTACTAAGATATCTTCTTTACCCTGAGCCGAAAAGTCATAGAACAGCTTACCGGTTGTTTTATGACTTTCCCTCTTTTTTCTTTTACCCGAAAACATTCCAGAATATGAAACAAATTTGCCGCTGGCTGTGGAGCGATACTCCCATCAAAGCAGAACAACTTTCGCTGTCCATCCTCTTTTTACGTGTTTTTATCGGCATTATGATGATACCCTACGGTTGGGGAAAGATTACCGATTTCGACCGTTATGCCGAAAACTTCTTTGAAGACCCCATCGGTATAGGACACCTTCCCTCCTTAATCCTGACCATCTTTGCACAAGTCATCTGCTCCGTCTTTCTGATTGTCGGATTTCAAACCCGTATCTCGGCATTGATTCTGGCTTTCAACATGGCAGTAGCCACCAAATACCACTTTTACGACCCGTTCAGCGTAAAGGCCCTGCCCATCCTGTTTTTAGGCATCTACATCGCCGTAGTCATGTTCGGAGGCGGCCGTTACTCCATAGACCGGTGGCTGTTCTCCTGCACAAAAGAGAACGGCTCGACACCCCTCTGCACCCCCAACATAGCTCCCGCAGAACGCACGGTACGGATGTTGCTCAGTTTCGCATTGTGCTGCATTGTCTTTTCCAACAGCACCTCCGACCTTGTAGCCATCCTGCTGCTGGCTGTATCGTTCCTCCTGCTGGTAAGCTCCTTTACGGGATACTCCCTGATATATCGACAGAAAAAGACGAAACAGAGCTGAGATGAAAGAGCTGATCTTTTCCGTCGTCCTGTTCCTGCTGGGAGGAGTCGCCATCTTTGCGGCATGTACCGGAGCCCGCTGGTTCTTTTCCACCAAAAACGCCGCATTTTTCGTGCGGACATTCGGGCTCAAAGGGGCCCGCTGGTTCTATTTCATCCTGGGGGCGGCACTTTGCCTGATGGCCTATACCGTCGCATTCATCCACTAAACCATTTGCTTCAATGCGACTTTAAGCCACACGGTACAGCGGATTCCGAACTTTATTCCTAATTTTGTTCTCAACCACTACAAACAAACACACATGGCATCATCTTCAAGACAATACGTATTACGGAACATCGTGCTTCTGATTATCTTCGCCGGTGTCATCGGGGCAGCCGTTTACTACTGGCCGGAAATTACCGGAAACAACAAACAGACCCTGCGCAGAGCCGACAGCTTTTTCGGATTCCATTTCGATTTCCACGCCGGGGCCGACTGCAACCAAATCGGACACCTGCTGACCGAAGAGATGATTGATACCTTCCTTCTCCAAACGCAACCCGACTACATACAGGTAGATTGCAAAGGGCACAACGGCTATTCCAGTTACCCGACCCAAGTAGGCAACCAGGCACCCGGCTTTGAAAAAGACATTCTCCAACTGTTCCGGGAGGTTACCCGCAAACACCACGTAGCCCTGTACGTCCACTATTCCGGCATTTGGGACAACGTCGCCATGCAGGCTCACCCCGAATGGGCCGCCCGCCATGCCGACGGGACACCTGATACCCAGAAAGCCTCTTTTTACGGAGCATACGACGACAGCCTGCTGATACCCCAACTTAAAGAACTGGCCCAACGGGGCATCGACGGCATCTGGGTGGACGGCGAGTGTTGGGCCGCCATCCCCGACTACTCAGACACCATGCGCGTGCGCTACCAGGAACTGACCGGGCTCACCACACTCCCCCAGCCGGGCGATGCCGACTACAAGCAGTTTCTGGAACTGAACCGCACCGCCTTCCGCGACCACATACGCTATTATATCGATGCCGTACACAAAGAGTATCCCGACTTCCAGATTACCAGTAACTGGGCCTATTCGTCCATGATGCCCGAAGAGGTCGATACGCCCGTAGATTACCTCTCGGGCGACGTAGCCGGACAAAACGGCGTATACAGCTCGGCCTGGGAGGCCCGCTGTCTGGCCCCGCAAGGAAAATCGTGGGACTTGATGTCGTGGGGATTTACCTATAACTCCGGACAAGGATTGCCGGCAGCCAAATCGGTTGTCATGTTGCAGCAGGAGGCGGCAGAAGTCATCTCGATGGGCGGAGGGTTCCAGGTCTATTACCAGCAAAACCGGGACGGTTCCTTAAAAACCGCCTACTTCCCGCGGATGGCTGAGATTGCCCGCTGGTGCCGCGAGCGGCAGGAGTATTGCCACAAGAACACCCCCCTTCCGCAAATCGCCCTCTGGTACTCCACCTATGCGTGGAAAGATGCCCAAAACGGTATCTATTCCAGCGGGCCCAACTATCGGATGTCGAATATCCTGGCCCTGCTGCTGGACGGCAAACAGTCGGTAGAGGTACTGATGGACCACCACCTGAAAAAATCAATCGACCAATATCCTCTGATCGTACTGCCCGAATGGGCTAATGTAGGAGAAGAGATGAAAAAATTCGTACTCCAATATGTCGAAAACGGCGGCAATCTGCTGGTAATGGGCGTAGATGCCACCCGCGTATTTGCCCCGGAACTGGGCATCCAGACCGACGGCGAACCGGTGGTAGGCAACACCTTCATCTCCCAGGGAGAACACCTGGCAGCACTCCACACCCGCTGGCAACAGATTGTAGCTCAGGATGAGACACAGACCCTGGGCGAGATCCGCACCACCGACGACAAATCGGTACAACCCGCATCCTATCCCTTCGCCACCTACCGCACCTACGGCAAAGGAAAGATCGGTGCCATCACCGTCGATCTGGCACAATCCTACGCCTCTCAACGCTCCTCAGAGTGTACCCACCTTGTCAATCGGGTAATCTCCGCCCTCTATCCCGCCCCGCGGGTAGCCGTCGAAGGCAACAGCCGCATCCACCTGGTCGCCACGCAGCGCGAACACAAATGGGTAATCAACCTGATCAATGTAGATGGAGACCACAGCAACGGCAATGTCTATGTATATGACCAGATAAACCCCACACGTCCGGTCAAACTCATCATCCGACCCGAACACTCTGTCCGGAACGCCTACCTGATACCCGGAGGAGAGAAGTTGTCGGCCAAGAAATCGGGCGACCATTTCGAGCTGGAAATTCCTTCGTTCGACGTACACACGGCCGTAGTACTGTCGTTCTAAACAACAAGCGGGCCACCTTCCTCAGGTGGCCCGCTTGCCTATATAACTCCATCGAGAAAGTTACACGTTACATCTCCACAGTCAATATCCGTGTTCCGTTCTCTGCCTCCTCGATGCAAACATCCACACAATCGGCCGGCAACAGCTCTTCCACCTTCTCCGGCCACTCGATAAAACAGAGTGCACCGCTGTAAAAATAGTCTTCACAGCCAAAATCATACGCCTCTTCGAGTTTGTTGATCCGGTAAAAGTCGAAGTGGTAAATCAACTCGCCACTGGCCGAGCGGTATTCATTCACGATAGCAAAGGTAGGGCTGTTTATCACATCTTCCACCCCCAATGCCTCGCATACGGCTTTGATAAAAGTTGTCTTTCCGGCACCCATCGCCCCGCGAAAAGCAAACACGGTACGATCGCCCATCATCGCTATAAACCGGCGGGCTGCGCCGTTTATCTGATCCAATCCGGATATTTCGATTCTTTCCATCATCCTTAAATATTAAACAGATCGCGATACAAGTCCAGCATCGCCTCTATCTCTTTTTTATCGGCTGTACAATTTATCTTGACGCACCCTACGTCAGCCAACAGCGTAAAGTTGATGTGCGAGGATTCATTCTTTTTGTCATGCGTCATCCGCTCATACAACCGGTCGTAGTCCTGACAGGTAATGTAGAACACCCCGTAATGCCGACGGACAAAAGCGGCCAACTGCCTGACACGTTCTACGGGGAAACCCAATTGCAGATGAGAGAGCAACAGCTCGCATACCAGTCCCCACGCCACGGCATACCCGTGCATCACCGGCTGGTTACGTTCGTGCGAAAGGCTCTCGAAAGCGTGCCCTACGGTATGGCCCAGGTTCAACGATTTACGCAAGCCCTTTTCAAAGGGATCTTCCGCTACTACACGCTCCTTCACCTGTACCGATGCTTCGAGCAACGGCAGTAGCTGCTGCATATCGGGGTGCAACATATCCATCTCGATCAGACGGTCGTAAGTAGCCGCATCGCTGATCAAGCCGTGTTTCAACATTTCGGCATATCCCGACAACAGGTTCTCGGACGACAAGGTATGGAAGAATTCCGTCCCAATCACCACCGACCGGGCCGAATTGAACACCCCTATCTCATTTTTAAGCCCGTTGAAATTGATTCCCGTCTTGCCTCCCACAGCGGCATCGACCGCCCCCAACAAGGTAGTGGGCACATTAACAAAGGCAATGCCCCGTTTAAAGGTCGAGGCGGCAAACGCCCCCAAATCGGTCACCATACCGCCCCCCAGATTCACCAGAAACGACTTGCGGGTAGCCCCGTTGCGGCTCAACACCATCCATACCGACGAGAGGGATTCCAGATTCTTGTGCGTATCGTCGGCCGGTATCGTGATCGGCATCGCCTGTGTCAACGGTTCGCAATCCTGGAACAGCGGCATACAATACCGACGGGTATTCGTATCGGTCAAGACAAACAACTTATCGTATGCGTAACGCGACAAGACATCTGCCAATGTGCGGCTGATGTGCGGCGTAAATAAAACCTCCTGTTGTTCTTTCATTGTTTTTCTCTTTTGGTCTCTTGCATGGCCCGCACAATAGCGGGAAAATCGTCAGACAGTTGAGCCATCGAAGGCAGCAGATAATCGGCTCCTGCATCGAGCAGAACCTGATCGGGTAACGGCCCCGTATTGACGGCCACGGTAAAAATACCGGCCGCGACACCGGCCTCCACCCCTAACGGCGCATTCTCTACTACGAAAGCCTCGTTGGGACGAATTCCGTATTTGCGCAACCCCATCAGGTAAGGTTCCGGATGAGGCTTGCCAAACTTGACATCGAAGGCTGTAACCATATACCGGGGATCGAATATGCCGGGGAAACTGCGGTTCAACCGGTCTATGAGCGATACCTGTCCCGAACCGGTTACCAGAACCGGTTGCAACCCGGCAGCCTTCACCTGGCAAAGCAACTCATAGGCTCCCGGCATCCGTTGCGCCTCGGGCAGGGCGTTGAAATTTTCCGACTTCACCCGGTAGATACGCTGTTGCTCCTCTTCGGTTGCCGGCCGACCGTACATCCGTCGGTATAAAATATCAATGGTACCGGCCCCGGTACGTCCCTCGTGCATATAAAACTCTTCGGGCGTACACGTTATTCCCAACCCCTGAATGGTCTTGTACCAGGCTTGGGTATGATTCTTCATCGAATCGTACAACACCCCGTCCATATCAAAAAGAACGGCTTTGAGCGACATCTGCTCGTATCCATGCCTTTCCAGATATTGCTGGATAGCTGTTTTCAGTATCATATATTTTGGTTTACCAAATCAATTCACCTTTTCCCTGTCGGACGATTTCGGCCTCCTCCGAAGTACAATCCACTACCGTCGAGGGTTCCAACCCGCCGTAACCACCGTCGATAACTACATCGGCCGTACCTTCGTACTTCTCGGCTATCAGTTCCGGATCGGTAGAATATTCCAGCACCTGGTCATCGTCATGCACCGATGTGGTCAAGAGGGGAGAGCCCAATGCCTTCACCAGTTCGCGGACGATGGAGTTGTCGGGCACCCGTATCCCCACCGTTTTCCGGTTCTTATATATCTTAGGCAGATTACTGTTCGTAGGCAGGATAAAGGTAAATGCGCCGGGCAGGTTCTTCTTCATCAATTTAAAGTGTGCATCGCTCACCTTGACGTACTGGCTCAAATTACTCAAATCCGAACAGATGATGGAGAGATTCACTTTGACCGGGTTGATATTTTTCAAACGACAGATACGTTCGACGGCCCGAACATTCAACGCATCGCATCCGATGGCATATACCGTATCGGTAGGATAGACTACCAATCCACCGTTCCGAAGCACAGCAACCACCTTGTCTATCTCCTTCGGATTGGGGTTCTGGGGATAAATCTTTACCAACATAATCATCTCTCTTTGTTTTGACCAACGGCCGTCGTTCCACCAGGTCGTTTTCAAACTACGAAGATACATTTAATTATCGGTATCCTTCAACTATTTAACAAAAAAACGACGTCCGTCGAGTGTAACCGCCCCCCCTATATCCTCCCGGAACCGGGACGCAACATTGCAAACTCCTCCTCTTACGGCCGACTCTTTTTACATTTACACAAAAAAAGGTGCACCAAATGTTTCCTTTGACACACCTTTTTTCGTTGAGCCGATAGAGGGATTCGAACCCACGACCCCGAGATTACAAATCACGTGCTCTGGCCAACTGAGCTATATCGGCAAGCGGGTAAGC
>DVNA01000147.1 GCA_018714665.1 Candidatus Gallibacteroides avistercoris
TAACATGAATTTTTTATCTCTGAAAAAAATATTGATTCTCCTGGTCTTAATATGTTTGCCCGGAATAAGTTTCTCTAACGGAAAAGATGACGAAAAAAAAGAAAACAGCCTCCACTCCCAACTGCACGGAGACCTATTAAGTGAACAAATCAATATTCATAAAGAGATCAACCTACTCGATTCCGTAGCATTCCTATACAAATTGCAAGAAGAAGAGGAAGAATTCCCGGCAATAGACCTCTATAACAGCAACTGGGATACCCGTTATGTCAATCCCTATAAAAACGACAAGAGCATACAACTACCCGACTCATTTAAAATTGATGTAACTGAATACAGTATGCCTACAACCGAATTCACCAAAATAACCGACGTATTCGGGTATCGTCCTCGACGTCGCAGGGTCCATTACGGTATAGATTTAAAGGTACAAATCGGTGATACGATTTATGCCACATTTTCAGGAAAAGTTAGATTGACCAACTACGAACGCCGAGGATACGGTAAATATATTGTCATACGCCATCAAAATGGTCTGGAAACCCTTTATGGCCACCTTTCAAAATTTTTAGTAAATCCCGATGATATTGTAGAAGTAGGACAACCTATCGGGTTGGGAGGAAATACAGGCCGCTCTACCGGTTCACATCTTCATTTTGAAACCCGATTCTTAGGCGTAGCCATCAATCCGGCGGATATTTTCGACTTTGAAAATCAGGTACCTCATACCGACGAGTATGTATTCCGATCCAAAAAAGCCGCAGACGGCAGCAAAGTACCTGCTTCGGAAATGGCTTACCACAAAGTAAAAAAAGGCGAAACACTAGGACATATCAGTTTAAAATATAACGTTAGCGTACGGCAATTATGTAAGTTGAACGGATTAAAAACTACCAGTACCCTGCGTATAGGACAACACATCCGGTATCAATAACCCAAGAGGGGGGAGTGTGTGATGAAGTTTTCAACAAAATGACAGAATAGGTACAAAAAATTTGACATTTCTGAAACTTAACCGTATATTTGCCCGATTTTTAACACAGGGAAACAAATGGACAGACAGCTATTCTTTTTAATCGGATACGAAAGCTCGCATAAGTCATACATGAGTAGTGCTGTTCACTCTTTTTTTAGTATTTATCAGAAATATTATAGGATGCGTCGGTTATAAAGCTGACGCATTTTTTATTACGGATACAAAATAAAAAAAGTTATTATGCAGAAATCTATCAAGAAAGTGTTGGTTTTAGGGTCAGGAGCCCTAAAAATCGGACAAGCCGGAGAATTCGACTATTCCGGATCACAGGCTCTCAAAGCCATGAGAGAAGAAGGAATACAAACGGTCCTTATCAACCCGAACATTGCAACGATCCAGACCTCAGAAGGCATTGCCGATAAAGTCTATTTCCTCCCGGTAACCCCCTATTTTGTTGAAGAAATTTTCAAAAAGGAAAGACCCGACGGCATTCTGTTGGCATTCGGAGGACAAACAGCGTTGAACTGCGGAACATACCTTCATAATAGCGGTATCCTGAAAAAATACAATGTCGAAGTATTGGGAACCTCCGTCGAAGCCATTATGAACACCGAAGACCGCGACCTGTTCGTAAAAAAACTGGACGAAATAGAGATTAAAACGCCCAAGAGCATTGCCGTAGAATCGATGGATGCCGCCTTTGCCGCAGCCAAAGAGATCGGGTATCCGTTGATTATCCGCTCGGCCTACGCCTTGGGAGGTATGGGTAGCGGTTTCTGCAATAATGACCAAGAACTGAAAGAACTGGCTGAAAACGCTTTCTCCTACTCCAACCAAATATTGGTAGAAGAATCTTTGAAAGGCTGGAAAGAGATAGAATTTGAAGTTATCCGCGACAAAAACAACCATTGTTTTACGGTTGCCAGCATGGAAAACTTCGATCCCCTGGGTATCCACACCGGAGAAAGTATCGTTGTAGCCCCAACCTGCTCGCTCGACAACGAAGAATTGACCCTTCTGCAAGAACTATCCAAAAAAATCATCCGCCACTTAGGTATTGTAGGCGAATGTAATATTCAATATGCTTTTAACTCTGAAACGGACGACTATCGCGTAATCGAAGTAAACGCTCGGTTGAGCCGCTCCTCGGCCTTAGCCTCAAAAGCAACGGGTTATCCATTAGCCTTTGTAGCGGCCAAACTGGCCTTGGGATATACACTCGACCAAATCGGTGAAATGGGGACAACCTCCTCGGCATACGTGGCTCCATCGCTCGACTATCTCATCTGTAAGATTCCGCGTTGGGATTTGAGCAAATTCGTAGGAGTATCGCGGTTGATCGGTTCAAGCATGAAATCGGTCGGCGAAATCATGTCTATCGGAAAATCATTCGAAGAGATCATCCAAAAAGGATTGCGTATGATCGGGCAGGGCATGCATGGATTCGTCGGCAACAACGAACTGGAATTCGAGAACCTGGATCAGGAACTCTCCCACCCCACAGATCTGCGCATATTCGCCATCGGAGCCGCTCTTGAAAAGGGCTATTCCATAGAAAAGATTCACGAACTGACAAAAATTGACCCGTGGTTCTTAGACAAGCTGAAAAACATCTGCGACTACAAGAAAGTACTCCAACAATACAACAAGATAGAAGAGATACCGGTAGATGTACTACAAAAGGCAAAACAACTGGGATTCTCCGATTTCCAGATTGCCCGTTTTGTAGAAAACCCCTCCGGCAATATGGAGAACGAAAGCCTGCGCGTGCGCAACTATCGGAAAAAGAACAACATCCTGCCCAGCGTAAAACGTATCAATACGGTAGCTTCCGAACATCCGGAATTGACCAACTACCTTTACATGACTTACGACGGAAGCGACCACGATATACCTTTCTACAAACACGATAAATCAGTTGTCGTATTAGGTTCAGGTGCATACCGTATCGGTAGTTCGGTAGAATTTGACTGGTGCTCGGTCAATGCTACACAAACAGCCCGAAAACTGGGATACAAATCCATTATGATCAACTACAACCCTGAAACGGTTTCTACCGACTACGATATGTGCGACCGTCTTTATTTCGACGAACTTTCGTTTGAACGGGTATTAGACGTTATCGATCTGGAAATGCCCCGGGGCGTGATTGTCTCGGTAGGAGGACAAATCCCCAATAACCTGGCCATGAAACTGCATCGCCAGCAAGTACCTATTCTGGGAACCTCTCCGGTCTCTATCGACCGGGCAGAAAACCGCCACAAATTTTCCAGTATGTTGGACCAACTGGGTATAGATCAACCGGCCTGGAAAGAGCTGACCAGCATGGAAGAGATAGACGAGTTTATCGCAAAAGTAGGATTCCCGGTATTGGTTCGTCCCTCATACGTTTTGTCTGGCGCTGCCATGAACGTATGTTACGACAAAGAGGGTCTTATCAACTTCCTGAAACTGGCCGCTACGGTATCGAAAGAGTATCCGGTAGTAGTATCCCAGTTCCTGCAAAACGCCAAAGAGATAGAGTTCGACGCCGTAGCACAAAATGGCGAAGTGGTAGAGTATGCTATCTCAGAACACATCGAATTTGCCGGAGTACATTCGGGCGACGCTACCTTGGTATTCCCGGCCCAAAAGATATATTTTGAAACAGCCCGCCGAATCAAAAAAATCAGCCGCCAAATTGCCAAGGCGCTGAACATCAGCGGACCGTTCAACATCCAGTTCCTGGCCAAAAACAATGAAGTTAAAGTAATAGAATGTAACCTGCGGGCATCACGCAGTTTCCCGTTCGTATCCAAAGTACTGAAACGGAACTTTATCGAAACGGCCACCCGCATCATGCTCGACGCGCCCTATTCAAAACCGGACAAGAGCGCATTCGACATCGACTGCATCGGTGTCAAAGCCTCCCAGTTCTCATTTGCCCGGTTACAAAATGCCGACCCGGTTTTAGGTGTGGATATGGCCTCTACCGGAGAGGTAGGATGTATCGGAGATGATTTCAATGAAGCATTATTGACCTCCATGATTGCCGTAGGATACAACATCCCGAAGAAAAACATCATGGTATCGTCCGGAACCGTAAAATCGAAAGTCGATTTATTGGATGCCTGCCGTGAGTTACACAAAAAAGGATACAACCTGTTTGCTACTTCGGGAACACAGAAATTCCTGACAGAAAACGGCATCAGCAATGTAACCACGGTTTCCTGGCCAGACGAACACGGAGAAAACAACGTATTGGATATGGCAGCCAACCACCAGTTCGATTTGGTTATCAACATACCCAAAAACCATACAAAACGCGAACTGACCAACGGATACAGGATACGTCGTGCGGCTATCGACCATAATATACCGTTGATTACCAATGCCCGCTTGGCAAGCGCATTCATCGACGCGTTCTGCTCCATCCGTATGGAAGACATCCAAATCAAGAGTTGGGACGAATACAAGTAGTATATTCTCAATCACCTAATAAAAAACAGTTCAGTCTAAATAGACTGAACTGTTTTTTTATCTCTGTGCAGCAATCAAAGAAATTCCTTGATATCGGTAACGATATGTCCATCAAACAGGTTAATGGTACGGCGGGCAAATGAAGCATCATGCTGTGAGTGGGTTACCATAATGACTGTAGTCCCCTCCCGATTCAATTCCGTAAGCAGACGCATCACCTCCAAACCGTTCTTGGAATCAAGGTTTCCGGTAGGTTCGTCGGCCAATATCAACTTCGGACGGGCAATTATGGCTCGGGCAATGGCGACTCGCTGCTGTTGGCCTCCGGAAAGTTGTTGGGGAAAATGTTTGGCACGGTGTCCCATATTGACCCGTTTCAAGAGGTCGGTTACCTGTTTCTTGCGTTCATCCTTTTTCATGCCGATGTAAATAAGCGGTAGCTCTACGTTGCTCGAAACCGTCCGTTCATCTATCAGATTAAAATTCTGAAAGACAAATCCGATATTTCCTTTCCGCAGTTGTGTACGCTCGTTCTCTTTGAGGTTGGCAACCTCCTTCCCGAACAATTTATAACTACCCGAGGTCGGGTTATCCAGCAATCCGAGAATATTCAACAAGGTGGATTTTCCACAACCGGAAGGCCCCATAATGGCAACAAAGTCTCCCTCTTCCACTTCAAAAGAGACATTATCCAAAGCTACCGTTTCGACCTCTTCGGTACGAAATGTCTTACTCAAATTTTCAACTTGCAATATCATAACAATGTTATATGAATGGATTATTCATTTTTTAAAGATTCCACCGGATTCTCGTTGGCCGTACGCCAGCACTGCAACGATACGATGGTAAAGGTAATAAACAGCAATATAAGAAACGCGACTACAAAGACCCAACCATAAAGAGGGATATGATAGACATACCCTTCAAGCCACGGTTGTATCCAATACAACGAAACCGGTATCGATACGACGAAACAGAAAAACAAGATACGCAGGTAGGTCTTGTTGAACAAACCGACGATAGACAAAGCCGTAGCCCCATTTATTTTACGGAGAGCAATCTCTTTACGCCGGCTTTGCAGTTCAAATACAATCAACCCGAATACCCCCATTACGGCAATCAATATGCTCAATCCGCAGAAAAGCGAAAAAAGAGACATTCGGTTTATATCCTCTTCGTACAGCTCTTCGGCCACCTCATCAAGCGTCCGAACATGAATTTTTGAGGTCGATTCTAACGGTTCAACGACTTTCTGACAATAAGCAATGGCATCCTCCTCTTTTACCCCGGGTTTCAATTTCATATATATATAGAATCTTCGGTCCACACCCGCTTCATCTCCTAGCAACAAAGCCAACGGGGTACTGCTCGACTTATAGAAAGAGAAAATCTTTATATCGGGGATAACTCCTATTATCTCATAGCCATTCCATTTATCGCCAATTCTAAAATCGTATTTCCGACGTGCCGATTCGTTTATCAACATCTTTCCGGAAACCTCATCCGGATTGAATGTCCTGCCTTCTATAATCTTAATCTCCAATCCGGGAACGATATCTTGCGTTACCACGATTACGTTCAGAAATTTACCTTCCCTACCCCATCCCTGATACTGATTTCCCAACAGCAGGTTGTCGGTAAAAAATACATACGAGGCTCCTGCATAATTTTTCAGCCGGGTCTCTACATCGGCAAGCACCTCACTATTTTTATAGCCAACCGGTACTACCACAACCCCTTTTTTGGTAAATTCTAACGAAGAAGAGAGCATATAACGGTTCTGTAAATAATAAAACATACTGATAATAAGGAATACCGACGCGACAACAAACTGAAAAGCAATCAATAGATTACGTAATACCAACCCTTTGGGAGATAGCCGAAAAGAGCCTTTTAACGCCAAT
>DVNA01000148.1 GCA_018714665.1 Candidatus Gallibacteroides avistercoris
CCGCGAAAGGGCATCGAATCGGCTGTGGGCATCGTTCCGCACCGGGACGATGCGCGATACGGCAATGTCCTTGGGCAATACACGATTCAACCGGTCGACAAATCCTTCGGTATCGGACAAAGCCTGTTCCATATCAAAATGGGCCACCATCAACCGGGCATGAACCCCGGTATCGGTTCTCCCGGCGCCGGTAACAGCAACCGGTTGCCGCAATATGGTTGACAAAGCCTTTTCGAGAGAGGCCTGTACGGTTGCACCGTTGGGTTGTACCTGCCAGCCGTGGTAAGCAAACCCGTCGTACGACAAATAGATGAAATAGCGTTGCACCCCTGTTATTTTTTGTTTGCAAAGATAGTGAAAGGCGAGAGCAGAGGCAAATGAAAAGAACGTTTTCGAATTTTACTGTGACGAGCCGCAACGTATCTTCTGTAAAGATAGTGATACTCGCTCAAATACGGATGAATTTGGGAAAATAATAAAACCATTTGGTTTTCAGATATATATGTGTTAATATGTACCTTAATGCCGATCTTTAAATAGTTAAACAGAAAAATTGCTACCTATCCGTTGTCTATTCCGGTTACATGGATTTGTTTGAAAAATCCTTTCTGTTCTGACCATAGATGACTCATTATTATCATTTTATATTAGCTAAATCCGAAAAAGGAACCAGCACCGAAAGGGCCACACTGACAGCATTAGCAGTAAAAAGCCACCAGAAAACACGTTTGAAACTGTATTTGAAAATCCATTTCATTGACAATCCTTCTATACAGGTATTGACCAAGGCAACAAAAACGTAATCTACAATCCAATGCGACAAATGAAAAGTGCCTTGATCAAACGGAAGCAACAGAATTTCCGTAAGAATACCACTGATTGGTATCAAAATCCACCCAATCAATGCGGAAACGGCATTCATAACAGCAACAATAACGGCAGACTTTCCCCATGAGGCTTTTCCATAAAACTTGACAGCGAAAAATTCCACCACTAAACCCAACACAATTACATACCAACAATATACTTGTGAAAGTATATAAAGGGAAGGCCAAACCACATTTGCAGAAGCAATTAACGGTATGGGCAAAAACAGTAGAAACAATGAGTTTTTCATACTAAGGTCACATTTTTACAAAGATAGTGAAAGGCGAGAGCAGAGGCAAATGAAAACAAGTGTTTTCAAATTTGAGTCTACCGAGCCGCAACCTATTTTCTGTAAAGATACGAGACAAAAGAAAAGAGGTGTACAATACTCGAATCCTTTATGAGACTATTTATTTTATAATCACTATATTTGTATAATAATACAGACTGCGGAAGCATCTAAGGATCTTCCACCCCATCTCCCCAAGAGAAACACCTCGGGAGAATCGATTCAACAGGTAGGCAACTCAACTTCCAACAATATGAAACATCCTTTTTTATTCGCCCTTTGCTTCTGTCCCACCATCCTTTTGGGACAAATCCGGTGGGAAAAATTCTCGTCGCTGGCCGGGGATATGGATATGCCCAACGGCGGCAATCAACAGACGTGCTGCGTCGTAGCCGATTTCAACGGCGACGGCATCAACGATTTCGCCATCGGGGAACGTTCGCAAACACCCTCGGTGGTTGCCTATATCCGTACTGACAAAGGGTGGGACAAATACATCATCGATAACGAACACGCCACACCCGAAGCCGGGGCCTGCTCCTTAGACGTGAACGACGACGGATACCCCGATATTATCGCCGGAGGCGACTGGCAGTCGAACGAAGTATGGTGGTACGAAAACCCCGGCAAGGAATTGTATCCGGCTACCCCCTGGAAACGCCATACCATTAAAAACTGGGGGGCAACCAAACACCACGACATCATGGCCATCGACATAGACCAAGACGGACGGCAAGAGATTGTTTTCTGGAACCAGGGTGCCCAAACGTTGTTCTTTGCGCGCATACCGGCTGACCCTACGGGGAAATGGGAGGTGAAACCGGTTTACCGATACGAACGAAAAGAGATAACGCCCCGGGCCAGTTACAAATTCAACGACGTAAACGAACACGAGGGATTGAGCAAGGCCGATATGGACGGCGACGGATTCCCGGAAATTGTAGGTGGAGCCACCTGGTTCAAATACATGGGCAACGACCGGTTTGAAGCCCACGATATCGACCCGGCCTACCGTTACAGCCGTTGTGCCGCCGGACAACTGATCAAAGGAGGACATCCGGAGGTGGTATTGGTAGTGGGAGACGGGGTTGGCCCGATGCTACTTTATACCTTCGATGAACCCTCGGGGAAATGGCAACACCAGACCATCGTCGAAAAAGTGGACAACGGACACTCGCTGCAAATAGCCGATATGGACGGTGATGGGAATTTAGACATCTGGTTTGCCGAGATGCGGCTGAACGGCGGCAATGAACACTCCCAGCACCAGATTCTCTACGGCAACGGTACCGGGGATTTCTCCCGGAGGGAAACGATCTCGGTCGGGGAGGACCTGCACGAATCGAAGGTTGCAGACCTCGACGGTGACGGCGATCTCGACATTATAGGGAAAGGGTACGACTTGACAGGTGGCAACCTGAACATCTGGCTGCAAAACGGAACGGGAAAAAGAGAGTAATCCTCCTTTTATCAGATTATCAATTTAAAAAGCCGTATCGCTTCTTATCTAACAACAACGATACGGCTTTTCTTATTTTTTACTTCCTGCTTCCCCCGACCTGAAAGAATATCCAACAAGAGAGAATGTAAAATATTTCAGAAACCAAACCCTCTATGACTCTTTATGAACTCTCTTTCTGAGCAGCCCGTACCCATTTTCCAAATGGGCTCTTCTGTAACGGATCTCCTCCAACGTTTGAAGCGATCCTATTGCAGGCAAATCGTGTGAAGCGGCATCTTCCAAGAATTTCCAAGCATAGTCTGAGGCTATGGCGGCATCGCGCATCGTCGGCAAGTTGGGATGACGAGTTCCGGACAACAGGGAATCAGCAACCAAATCGCACAACTTGTCAATATTTTTTCCACCAAAGGGTCTTTCTATTCTTTCCGTCCGATTGACTCCGTGCAAATCGACTACGGCCGTTTTAAAATCGTGGGTCATTCTGGCAATGCCCTTCGTCCCGACAAGGTCGATGTAAGAATTATGTGTCAGGTCTTTGGAAAGCTGGCCATAAACATGGCCTTGCGTTATATCGAAGACTATTCCGTTCTCAAATGTCCCGTGGCATTGCAACCACCAGGGATCTTTATAACTCCACATCCTGACGGCCTGCGCATTCCAGGTTTTAAACATACTGCCTGCATACCAACGGGCTATATCGACATAGTGCATCCCACAGTCGTGGAAAGACGGGCCTTCGTATTCGTGCCCTTCGCCGGGGGCCAATCCCGGGGTCATGTGACAAACCCGGATAATCGCCAATTCCCCGATTTCACCCTCTTCTATGAATTTCTTGATTTCATTATGGTACCAGGAGTTTCTGAGATAAAGGTTTACGGTAGAGAGGGAAGATGAACCTTCCGTAATCCGGACAACCTCCCACTCCTTTTCGGCGGTATCGGCTATCGGTTTTTCGGACATGATGTGTTTCCCGTATTGAACGGCTTTTTCTATTTGAGCCTTTCTCGAATCGGCCAAGGCAAATAACCCGACCACTTCCACTTCGGGATCTTCAAAGATAACTTGCTCGTCCGAAACGATTTTTGAAGATGGAGAGAGACGTTTGGCATTATCGCGGGTTTCGGTACTTTTATCACAGATATAGGCAATATCCCATTTTCCACTTTTCTGCATCGCCTGGAAATAAAAATTTCCCATACGTCCGAACCCGATCAGCCCCACTTTAATTTTTTTCCCCTCATTTTTCATAGTGCATAGAATAAATTGGATAACTAATTTCCTGATTATTTGAGAACGACACCAGCCGTAAATATCTCATTTGATCATTAAAAATTTTCGTTGCCAAAAGTAAAATTTTTCTTTCCCTCTTACATTTAAAGGATGGAAAAAAAGAAGAAAAAATACAACGACAGCAAAAGGGTTCCCTGTTTCAGTTATTATCTGCCATCGCATTTTCTCTTTCCCGTTATATTTAAAAAAGCGCCCTGAATGATTCCGGGCGCTTCCTGTTTTTCGTAAAGATTCGTCTGCCCGATTGCGGCAAACAGTCCTCGTTCTTTCTTAATCCGGGATACCTCTATTTCTGATAAGTCATCGTCTTGCCGGGTTCCGACAGAGAAGGGGGTATGGCATCGCGGGAAGTACCCCGTTTATAGTTGGGCTTGGCACTCATGACAAAATGGAGCGATATCCCCGGTTTGATATCTTCGTAGGTCAAGAACGATTTATCGTATTTTTCTCCGTTCACGTACAACGCCTTGACATAGACGTTCTCTTTCGACCAGTTTTCGGTGGTTACGTTAATCTCTTTTCCGTTGCTCATGGTAATGGAGAGGGCCTCCACGCAAGGAGAGCCGATGTTGTACACATTGCTGGAAGGGGCCACGGGATAGAATCCGGCACAGTTGAACATATACCAGGCCGACATCTGTCCGCAATCGTCGTTCCCGCTCAAAGAGCCGGGTTCGTTACCATAGAAACGGTCAACGATTTCGCGAATCCACTTCTGACATTTCCACGGTTGGCCGATGTAGTTGTACAGGTATGCCACGTGATGGCAGGGTTCGTTTCCGTGCCAGTATCCACCGATACGGCCCTGTATGTCGTGCGCTCCGGGAATGTCTTCGGGCAGCTCTACGGTAAAGAGCTCGTCCAGCCGTTTTTCAAAGAGTTTCCGGCCCATCAGGTTGATGTACCCCTGTACGTCGTGGGGGACGTACCAGGTATATTGCATGGTAAAGCCTTCGGTAATGTCGCCCCATCCGTTTACCGAGCCAGGTCCCTGATAGGCAATCGGGGTAAAGGGGGTACGCCAGTTGCCCTGGCTGTCGCGACCGCGCATATATTTGGTTTCGGGATCGACCAGTGTCTGATACGACAAGGAGCGGTTCAGGAAATAGGCGTAATCGTCCATCTTGCCCAATGCCCGGGCGGCTTGTGCAATGCAATAGTCGTCGTAGGCATACTCCAATGTCTTGGATACGGATTCGGCCTCCTTATCAAACGGCACGTAACCGTTCCGGATATAATCGGGCAGGCAATCGTAATGGGGGTTCAGCGCCGTCTGTTTCATCGCCTGGTAGGCCCGTTCGTAATCGAACCCTTCGACCCCCTTGACAATCATGTCCGATAAAACGGAGACGGCATGATACCCAATCATACACCAGGTTTCATTCCCGTAAAAGGACCAGATCGGCAGCATCTTTTCGGTACTTTTGTCGTAATGTGCCAACATCGAATTGGCAATGTCGGCATTGATATCCTGATGCACCAGGTTGAACCAGGGATGCAACGCCCGGTAGGTATCCCAGAGGGAGAGCGTGGTGTAGTTGGTAAAACCGTCGGCTGTTTCGATGTTTTTGTCCAGCCCCCGGAAACGTCCGTCGGCATCCTGGAAGATGAAAGGATGCAGGGCGGCGTGATAAGCCGAGGTATAGAAGGTCTCCTTGGTTTTTCGGTCGGCGGTAATCCGATATTTCTGCAACTCTTTTTCCCACAAGGCAATGCCTTTGTCTCTTAATCCGTCGAAGGTCTCTCCATCGAGCTCTTGCAGGTTCAACCGCGCTCCGTCGGTGCTGACGGCCGAGATAGCGGTTTTTACTACAATCTGCTCGCCTGCTTCGGTAGAGAACGAAAGACAGGCCATCAGGTTCTTTCCCCACGCCTCGCGTTCGCTGCGGAAACGGGAGGTGTTGTAAATAACCGGTTTCTTATCCTGCATGATACGCAACGTATCGGGCTTCTTGGAAAATACGGCGGTAAAATAGACGTGGCGTTCGGGCCCCCACCCTTTAACCAGTTTATAGCCGGTAATGGTCGAGTCGTTTTCGACACGCAGGTTGGACCACTCGCACGACTGCCACAGGGTGTGGTTGAGGTCGATCATAAGGAACGATTTGTCCGACTTGGGATAGGTAAAACGGAACATCCCGCTGCGCAGACCGGCGGTCATCTCTGCCTTCACGCCATAATCCTGCAACTCCACGGCATAGTAGTTGGGCGATGCCCACTCCTTGTCGTGGGAATAGCGGGAACGGTATCCTTCGTCGGGATTCTCGCGCGTACCCGGGTCCAGTTTCATCTCGCCCGTACCGGGGATGAAGAGGAAATCGCCCAAGTCGGGAATCCCCGTCCCGCTCAGGTGGGTCAGGCTAAATCCCAGAATCGAGGTATGGTTGTATTTGTAACCGGCAGCGGCATCGTAAAACTTGGCGTCCGTATCCGGGCTGATCTGAATCCCTCCGAACGGGATTTGTGCCCCGGGATAGACGTTGCCGTAACCGTCTGTTCCGACCATGGGATTGACATAGTCGGTCAGTTTTTCGCTTTGCGCCATACCGGAACAGGTCAGAACCGATAGGGCAAACCAGGTGTAGAATCTTAATTTCATGTCAGTGAATCTTTATGATATATCTTTTATTTCGACAAATCCCGTAGGTAGCGTCAAGAAACGGGCTACACGAGATGCGAAGAAGGTCTTCTGTCTTACAAACTTTTCTCAAAGGCGTAGTACGTCCCGGTTTTCCCCGTCAGGGGGATTTCGCCGCACCGGAGGTATCCGCACCGCTCGTAGAGCCGGTGTGCCGGATAGTTGGAAGTACACGAATCGAACCGGATGGAGCGGTATGCCCGGGTACGGGCTTCGGACTCGACCCGGCTAATCAATTCCGCCCCAAGGTGTTCTCCCCGGTTCCGGGGCTTCACAAAAAGACGGTGCATATAGCAGGCCGGTACAGGGGTCTGCCAATTTACCTGTTGATAGTGGACATCGCACGCCTCGTTGACCGAGACGACTCCCAACAACCTATCTTCTTCCGAGAGCAGTAAAAACATACTGCCGGTCTGTATATCGTTTTTCAATACCTCCTCCGACGGATATGCTTCACTCCAACTCATGCCCGGGTAGGGATGCCGTACCACCTCCTGTTTCAAGGCATATACCCGAGGGAGGTCTTGCAAGGTTGCTTTCCGAAACAGATACATCGCTCCCGCTTACCTTAGTTTTAAAACATCGCCCGGCGTAGCTACATAGTCGCTCGACTTGTCGTTCATCTTGTAGAGGTTTTTCAGCCGGATGCCGTATCGCTGCGAAATGGAATACATGGACTCGCCCCCTTTGACGACGTGCGTCTGGTAGGGTTTCTGGGCCTTGCGGTTTTTCTTTTCCAGGTAAATAATGTCCCCTTCGGTAAGCTGGTAATTGACGGGAATTTCATTGTAGTCGGCCAACCCCACGGTTTTGAACCCAAACTCGGCGGCAATGTACGAAAGCAGGTCTCCCTCCCGTACAATGACATATATCAAGCCGTTGGCCTTATATACCTGATGCGGGGTATAGTCTTCGGGCAAGTTTTTATTGCGCACCACAGTACTCTTTTTAGAGGTTTTATGCTTGCCGGCCATTTTATCATACTGGTCGAGATCGTAATCTTCAATAATCTTGATCAGTTTGCTGGCATAAGCCTTGTCGGTGGCGTAACCGCACCGTTGCAACCCCCGGGCCCACCCCTTGTAGTCGGTGATGCGCAATTCGAAGAGAGAGGCATAGCGGGAACGGCCGGTCAAAAACTTCGAGTGGTCTTCGTACGACTCTTCGGCATGACGGTATTTGCGGAAACATTCGCCCTCCTCGTCGTCGTCGTGATAAACGGCCGGGCCTTTCCAATCGTGGCATTTGATGCCGAAGTGGTTGTTCGACTTGCGGGCCAGCTGACCCTTCCCGGCTCCCGACTCCAACAGCCCCTGCGCCAGGGTAATACTGGCCGGGATTTTATATTTCTGCTGCTGCTCCATCGCGATATCCTTATAATCTTCGATGTAATAGAGATAGAGCTGGTTGCGCACCTGCGCCGAAACAGCCGAAGAGTATCCGACAAAAACAAGCGATAGAAAAAGAAGATAGACTGCTTTGCTTACATATCTATTCATAACCATGTCTGCGTGAAGTTTGTATTTCTTTTTTGTTTCCGCACAAAAGTAGCTAAAAAAAAGTATCTTTACACACCCGAGCAAATACATTAAAGAAAAAATAGCATGAGAGAAGTGAAAATATGCACGGTCTTTACCGAATATCAAAACCATGAACTGCCGGCTACCGACACCAACCTGGTAGCCCGGGCACAGGAGGCGGCCCGTAACGCCTATGCCCCCTATTCGCAATTCTATGTGGGAGCGGCCCTTTTGCTGGACGACGGCAGGGTGGTAACCGGAAACAACCAAGAGAATGCGGCCTATCCTTCGGGATTGTGCGCCGAACGGGTTGCCCTGTTCGCGGCCGGAGCCCAAGGGGGTTCGCAGGAAATCGCGGCCATAGCCATCGCCGCCTACAACGCTTCGGGATTCACTCCCAAACCGGTCTCCCCCTGCGGGGCCTGTCGACAAGTACTGTTGGAGTACGAAAAACGCCAGCAAAAACCAATCCGAATCATCCTTTCGGGAGCGGGAAACTCCTACATCGCTCCATCGGCCGTATCGCTGATGCCCCTCTATTTCGACAGCTCGTTCCTGTAAACAAGTACAGCGGCGTACAATCGCCAAGCGTGTAAAAGGAGTTTTATTTTACACCTTTTCTTCGTATCTTTGAGACAAGTTTAAACGAATCCGAATACTCAAATCGACATGGACAGTTACATTGTTTCAGCGAGAAAATACCGCCCCTCCACCTTTCGGTCGGTAGTGGGTCAGAAGGCCCTGACGCAGACGCTGAAAAACGCGATAGACTCCCACAAGCTGGCGCACGCCTACCTCTTTTGCGGCCCCCGCGGCGTAGGAAAAACCTCGTGTGCCCGTATCTTTGCCAAGACAATCAATTGCCTGCACCCTACCCCCGAAGGGGAGGCGTGCAACGAATGTGAATCGTGCCGGGCATTCAACGAACAGCGGTCGTTCAACATCTCGGAGCTGGACGCCGCCTCGAACAACTCGGTAGAGGATATCCGCCAACTGACCGACCAGGTACGTATCCCTCCCCAGATAGGGCAATACAAGGTCTTTATCATCGACGAAGTGCACATGTTGTCGCAAGCGGCCTTCAACGCCTTCCTCAAAACCCTGGAAGAGCCGCCGCACCACGCCATCTTTATCCTGGCCACGACGGAAAAGCACAAAATTCTGCCTACGATTCTCTCCCGTTGCCAGATATACGACTTTCAACGCATCGGGGTAGCCGATATTGTGGAACAACTGCAATACATCGCCTCGCAGGAGGGTATCTCGGCCGAAGACAACGCCCTGAACGTCATTGCCCAGAAAGCGGACGGAGGGATGCGCGACGCCCTCTCCATCTTCGACCAGGTTACCAGCTTCACCGGAGGGAACATCACCTACCAGGCCGTCATAAACAACCTCAACGTGCTGGATTACGAATACTACTTCCGGCTGACAGAGGCTTTTTTGAGCCATTCCGTCAGCGATGCGTTGCTGTTGTTCGACCAGGTACTCAACAAAGGGTTCGACGCCCAGCACTTCATATCGGGCATGGGAAGCCACCTGCGCGACCTGCTCGTATGCAAAGACCCCGTTACATTGCCGTTGTTGGAGGCATCGGCTTCGGTACGCGAACGGTACGCCCAACAGGCGGCGCAATGCCAGCTACCGTTCCTCTACAAAGCGATGGAACTGAGTAATGAGTGCGATTTGAACTACCGCGTGAGCAAAAACAAACGACTGCTGATCGAATTGACCCTGATACGTATCTGCCAACTCGGACAACAGCCGCAAACGGGCAATGCCGTACAGGCCCCTCCCTTGCAGGCGGTAAGCAACCCCGGTACCCCACAGCCAACGCCGGCTGTTGCACCGGCAACCCCGAAAACGACACCGGCCCCCCCGGCCATGTCGGTACACTCTCCTGCATCGCCGACAACGACCCAGACCCCTCCTCCGCAGTTCAAGGTTCCGGAGGTGCCTGCTGCCAAAACACCCCCGACAAAAACGGCAACCGCCATCCCGAGCATATCCATCAAGAACCCGAAAGTACAGAAGGAGGAACCGACAAACAGGGACAAAATGCAATCCGTACCCGAGATGAATACTCCTTTCGATGAAAAGATGTTGACGGAGGCATGGTTGAAATTTACCCAGACAATCCCTACCGAAGCCCTGCTGATCAAAACCATGCAGTTGTGCTTGCCTCACCTGCTGGACAGCCAGACCTTTGAAGTGGCCGTAGAAAATCCCGACCAGATAGAACGGTTGAACCAAAAGGCGCCCGATCTGTTGCTTTTCTTAAAACAGCAGCTGAAAAACTCCCACATCCAGATGCAAATACGCCAAAGCGCGCGGGAAGAACGGAAGAGAGTATTCAGCCAACTGGAAAAGTTTGAATACATGGTAAGGAAAAATCCCCAACTGGCAGACCTGACAAAAACATTCGGATTGGAATTGTCTTAACTTAAAACGGCACATAATCAACATGAAAAAACAGGCCTCTTCGCTGCACCGAAAAAGAAAACGTACCCGGAACTCCCTGTTGATGGAGAGTCTGTTATATACCGGCGACAAGAATACGGATACGCGTATCCGGCTGATCCAATACGAAGCAAACGGTTATTCCTCGTCGGACATTACGGATATCAAGAAACTGCATGGAGCTTTAAAAGGGTCATCCATTTACTGGATAACCGTATCGGGTATGTCCAATCCCGAAAAAATAGAGCAACTGGGAAACCTCTTAGGGTTGCATCGTCTCGACATACAGGACATTTTAACCGCCCAACATATCTCCAAAATAGAGATATACGAAGACAAAACTCTGCTGTTGGTAAATACCTTCTTCTACAACGGCAAGGAGTTACAACAGGAGCACCTCGGCATTGTTCTGGGACAGGACTTTGTCGTCTCGTTTCAAGAGAGTTCGCAACCTCTGTTCGAGAATGTACTCAAAGCCATCGAGGCAAATACGACAAAGGTACGCAACCGGTCGGTCGATTTTCTGTTCGGACTGCTGTGCAACAACATATTGAGTAACTACATCGAAACCGTAGCACAGCTCGAAGAAGATTTAGACAACCTGGAAGAAGAGTTATCTACGGGTAATCCTTCGGATGATTTTCTGATCCGGTTACAACAAAAACGGCACGACTACCTGCAAATGAGAAAATCGATCACCCCATTAAAAGAAAACTTCAACAAGCTGACTTTTAATGATAACAGCCTGATGAAGGAGGAGAACCTTATCTACCTGAACGACCTGCGCGACCGACTCAACTTCATCGTACAGAGTTTGGAAATCTGCCACGAAACAATGAAATCGCTCATGGAGTTGTACGTATCGAGCAACGACATGAAGATGAACGAAATCATGAAACGGCTCACGGCCGTTACCACGCTGTTCATCCCCTTGACTTTTGTGGTAGGGGTTTGGGGTATGAACTTCCAGTTCATGCCGGAACTGGGGTGGAAATACGGATACCTGGCGGCCTGGATCGTGATGCTGCTGATTGCCGTTGCAGTGGGATGGTACATCAAAAAGCGGAAATGGTTTTAACCCCGCAGTTTCTGGACAACCGCTCTCTCCACAGCTCTCTGTTTTAGGTTTGACTGGCATAGTCCTCTTCTCTGCGGAGGGAAAAACATAAAAAATGAGGAGAACACCGGATGACCGATATTCTCCTCATTTTCTTCTGGTGTCCGAGATGAGATTCGAACTCACACAGGCTTACGCCCACCACCCCCTCAAAGTGGCGTGTCTACCAATTTCACCACCCGGACAATCTGGTGCCCAAAACAGGACTCGAACCTGCACGTTTTTAACAAACACTAGTCCCTGAAACTAGCGCGTCTACCAATTCCGCCATTTGGGCCTGGCTACTCCTTTTCGAGCAAGAGCGAAAGACGGGACTCGAACCCGCGACCCTAACCTTGGCAAGGTTATGCTCTACCAACTGAGCTACTTTCGCAATTGCGGTGCAAATATAGAACAAGATTTGCTTCCGTGCAAATGAATGAAATACTTTTTTAATCACCTTGGCTGTTTCACCCCTCTTCCGGCATCAAAATGCCGGACGCTTAATCAACGAAATGAACTCTTCGCGAGTTTTCAACTCGTTGAAAGCTCCCGTAAAATCGGAGGTGGTGGTTATCGAATGTTGCTTTTCTATACCTCTCATCTGCATACACATGTGCTGTGCTTCTATCACAACCATCACACCCAACGGGTTCAATACGCGTTGCAAACAATCCTTGATTTGCAGGGTAAGCCGCTCCTGAATCTGCAACCGACGGGCATACACATCTACAATGCGGGCTATTTTACTCAGTCCGGTAATGTATTTGTTGGGGATGTAGGCCACGTGCGCTTTCCCGAAAAAGGGCAACATATGGTGCTCGCACATCGAATAGAAATCGATGTCCTTGACGATGACCATCTGCCGGTAATTTTCGCGGAACATGGCCGACGAAATAATCTCTTCGGGATCTTGTCCGTACCCTTTGGTCAGAAACTGCATCGCCTTGGCTATGCGTTCGGGCGTTCTGAGCAACCCCTCACGGTTCACATCTTCGCCCAACAGCTCTAAAATAGACCTGTAATGGTACGCCAACTGACGGCGAACCTCTTCTTTGGCTGTTACTGCCGATTCTCTATCGTTCATGGATTGTCTGAGGCATTGGGGGATGATCCGTATATCGGGAACCGGACGTTGTCCTGTACGATATACATCTCTTTGCCCATCTTGGGCAACTCTCTTTTGAGCAGACGCAAACGGGCATCAGCCTCTTCGTAGGTACGGAAGTTTCCTACTCTCAACCGCCATACGGGGGCATTGAAGGTGATGTAGGTCTCCATCTGCGGATCTATCTCTTTTATCTGTTTCTCTTTCTGGGAGGCCTCCTGCTTGGATCTGCGCTGGTCATTCCCCGAGTAAACCTGGATGCGGTAACCCGGCGTAACGATATAGGAGACGTTGTTTATCCGTTCCAGTGTACTTCCCTCTCCAAATTTACCCATCCGGGCATTCAACCGGGCATCCTGATGTATGGTTACCTTTCCTCCCTGGTTGGAGTTCTGCAAATGGTTTACCAGAGTCGTGTTACGCTCTTGTGCGGCCAAGGTCAGGCTCACGGCGAAAGCGGCTCCTGTAAATACAATTTTCTTTAAGGATGTTATCTCCATACCTAATATAACTTGTCTGGTCTGAAAAATTCAAAGAAACCCGCTCCGTAAGAACGGGCTTCTTTTATGGATGGATTGGTTTAAAATGCGTTGATAATGGTCATAAAGCTGTCAGCTTTCAACGAGGCTCCACCGATAAGACCTCCGTCCACGTCGGGGTTGGAGAAGAGTTCTTTGGCATTTCCGGCATTGCAGCTTCCGCCATACAGGATGGAGGTGTTGTCGGCTACCTCTTTTCCGTATTTGTCAGCGATGGTTTTACGGATGAAAGCGTGCATTTCCTGAGCCTGTTCGGGTGTGGCCGTTTTGCCGGTACCGATGGCCCAAACGGGTTCGTAAGCCAAGATGATCTTTCCGAAATCTTCGGCCGAGAGGTTGAACAGGGCTTCTTCAATTTGGGTCTTTACTACGTCGAAATGTTTGCCGGCTTCTCTCTCTTCCAATACTTCGCCGATACAGAAGATAGGGGTCAATCCGTTTTCGAGTGCCAAAGCTACTTTGTCTTTGAGGATAGCAGAGGTTTCTCCGTAGTATGCACGACGTTCGGAGTGTCCCAGGATCACGTATTTGGCTCCGGTTGAAGCTACCATCTCGGCAGAAACTTCTCCGGTATAAGCTCCCGATTTTTTATCGGCGCAGTTTTCGGCTGCAACACCTATCTTGTTGGTATCGATAGCGGCCGTGATGCTTGCCAAATGGATGAAGGGGGTTCCGATTACTACGTCGCAGTTGGGGGTTACGTTTGCCAATGCAGCGTTCAATTCAGTTGCCAATGCAAGTCCTTCTTGCAAGGTTTTGTTCATTTTCCAGTTTCCTGCAACAATGTTCTTTCTCATTTTCTTTACAGTTTATTTAGGTAGATAAAAAATATGTCCTTTTACGATTCTTCGCTGTTTTTTCTCAATTCGGCCCGGTGTTTTTGGATGAACTTCAACCGTTTTTCTCTTTGTCTCTCCCGAAATTTAAGGACGGCCAGTTTTACCCCTTTTTCGGTTATGAACAGTATTACCAGCGGCAAAGTTAATGCCAATAATAAAAATAACAAACGCCGTTGCGGATTATATACAATCTGAGTGAACCGAGTCTGGTCCAACGGCGCCTCCGTCCATTCGTCGGGCAGCGAGTGGGTACTTGCTTTCCAATAGATGGTACCGTCTTTTACCAACATCACTCCGGGATTGCTGCGCAAGATGGTCATAAGCATCTTCTTATCGGCAAAGGCATAACCGTATTCTGCCCCGGTATTGTCGCGCCACTCATCGCTCTCGCGGGCATCGGAGGCAGTCAGGCAGATGAAGTTGTACCCCTGCTCGGCACAATAGTCGTACAACTCGTTCAACCGGTCTATTCCATCGTCGTCGGCCTCTTTCAAGGAGGGGGCAATCATCCAGAAGGCGAACCGGGGGTCTGTCAGCAATTTTTCGGTAATATCTTCTCCCTGTTGCGACAATACGGAGAAATCCTTGATGGGTGGTTCGTACCCTTTTTCAATCTGTTCGTTGACGGTCTCGACAAATACCCAGGTAGAGTCCAGTTCGGGCAACTCTTCGAGCGGGAAGGAGTGCTCTTTGCCATCTTTCCGGTAAACTACCGTGGTCTTGTATTGTGCTTCGGGGGCTCCTTCGGGGATACTCATCGCTTCGGAAATGTTAACGCCTCTCTTGTAGGGACGAAAATCCAGTATCGGCTCATAGTGCGACCCGATGGAGGAGAGTATCAGCGAATAGAGAACAATATAGAGCGAGACCAAACCCTGTACCGCCTCGTCGTAAACGGCTTTTACCCGGGTATTGTACCGCACCAGCACGAATGCCAATGCCAACAGGACGAGGTTTTTGAAGAAGGTCTCCCAGTTGGTCAATATCAGGGCGTCACCAAAACATCCGCAATCGCTTACCGGATTGGCAATGGCCAGATAAAGGGTCAGGGGGGTCATAAAGAGCATGAACAGGAGGTCGAGAAGGGGTGTTCTCTTTTTGTTGGCGCCCAACAGGGTGTTGGCGCCTAAATAGAACTCGAAGGCTGCTACGGAAAAGGCCAACGGCAGAGAGAAAATATTTAATGCCGACAAGCCGAATGCGGCGAAATAGTCGTCGAACTTATAGGCCGACCCCACGGGATCGATGGCCTTGACGAATCCCGAAAAGAGAAATACGCCGCCGAATACGATACGGGAGATGATTACCGCCCACAGCAGAATCCTGTTTTTTACTTTTTCGTCAATCTGCATCTTCTCCGAATTGGAATTTTATCAGCCCGAACAGGGCGTAATTTATCATATCCATATAGTTGGCATCGATACCCTCCGATACCAATGTCTTGCCCGCATGGTCTTCGATCTGTTTGGTACGGTATATCTTCATCAGAATCAAATCGGTGTAGGAGGTTACGCGCATACTGCGCCACGCCTCGTCGTAATCGTGATTTTTGGCATACATCAGCTCTTTGGTCTGGGTCATGAACTTGTCATAGAGCGCCAGCGCCTCCTCTACGGTGATGTCCGCCCCCTCGGAGAAGCCCAGATGCAGCTGTATCAACCCCACGATGCCGTAATTGACAATCCCGATCAACTCGCTTTCAATGCCCTCGCCCACCCGGTTTTCCTGCTTGGTTTCGAGGCTCCGGATGCGGTTTGCCTTGATAAAGATTTGGTCGGTAACCGACGAGGGACGCATGATTCTCCACGAAGGGCCGTAATCCTGCAACTTTTTCGAGAAGAGCGAACGGCATACTGAAATCACTTGTTCAAACTGGGCTATTGTATCGGGCATGGCTACGAATGGTTTTAACGGCAAAGTACGCAATTTTATCTGAAAACGCCAAATTTACAGCGGCCTCGTTGTCCTCAACGCTTGACGCTGTACATCAGCTGGTCGAGCAGAATCGGTATGTCCTCGGGGGAGACTCCCTGCTGTTTGAGCTCAGGCTCGTCCTGCCGGAAGGCGGAGAGGAAATGTTCCAGATCGGACCCACCCTTTTCGATACTCTGCCGGTACAGCTCCAATGCGGCTTTCATGTGGGCGGAAACGAACTCTACGTGGCCGGCGTTCATATAGTCCTGGGCGGTGGGTTTGTCTGCCAATATTTTTTCGTAATAGCGGCGGGCCTGTTCATTCTTCTTCTCCAAAAACGAGCACCAGGCAATCGGCCGCCACGCGCGCGGGTTCTGGGGGTCCAGGTAATCGACCTTGAAATAGTGCTGCAACGCTTTCAGGTACTGTTTTTGTTCAAAATAACAGTGCCCGATGTTCATCTCGATAGCCAGGTTGTCGGGGCGCAGGGCGTCTGCCCGCCGGTAATATTCGAGGGCCATCTCGGGCTTTTTCAGGCTCCGGTAACAGGAGGCTATCCGGCGTATGGTCCAGAAACTGTCGGGATGGATCATATCAGCTTTCAAATAGGCTTCGAGGGCTTCGCTGTACTGCCGGAGCATCTGGTGGCAATAACCTGTTTTTTGGAACAGCTCCCCGTCCGACTGATCCTGATCGGAGAGCCGGATAAAGATTTCGAGGGCCTCGTCGTAATACTCTTTCTTCAACAGGAACTCGGCGATGATGCGCAGATTCTCGTCGGTATCGAACAGCTGGCGCAAAAGCGGATCGCGGTAAAAATTGGGATTGCCCACAAACGGGTCGTCAAACTCGCCTTTGCGGGGATGCAGTTTGAAGAAACGATACAGGTCCTGGATGTACTGGTTCGAGGAGGTTTCGTCCTGGGGGGCCGATTTGAGGCCGGACTCCTCTTTCATCAACTCGTTCATGTCGGAACCGTCGGGGATAAACTGCCCCAGCATCATCTCCCGCTGAGCGGCGGAGACCTGGCTGACGGTAAGGGCGAAGGAGTATTTGTCGGAGTTGCACAGGAACACGGACGATTCGAGTACCTTTTTCAGGATATTTTGCGACGGGTGCTCTCCAAAGAGCGGCCTTAGCGAGGAGTGCTCCGCGTGAAAGGGCAGGAACCAGTTGGAGAGCTCGTTGAAAAAGGGGAAACTTTTCAGGTTGGAGAAGGTGCTCATAAAGACATCTACCCCCTCCATCTGCAATTCGGACATCTCTTTGAGCTTGTCGCCTACGCCGGAACGGTCGAGTATCTCCTGCCATTCGGGATTTTTATCCAATGCTCCGATGTCGTTCATCAAATCCTCCTGCGAGATTTTTCCGTACACCGAGGGGCCCAGTTTCATCATCTCGGGCAGAATCTCCTCGGTAAATTTGCGGGAGACCTTTTCGGTTTCGCGGCTTTTGATAAGCTGCATGAATATGTTGCACACATCGCGTTTGAGGTTGGTGTCTTCGGCCATGGCTTCGAGCATGGAACAGAGCGTGGAAGAGAGTCTCACCCTGTCCGGATTGCGGTAGATGACCAACAACGCTCCCACCAAAGCCCGCTGCCGAACCAATGCCGAGGGATAACCGTAGGCCGAAAGCAACCAGACCAGTTTTTGCTCGTGATAGCGATGCAACAGACTGAGGGTAACGGCCGTAACAACCAGGCTCAACCGGATATCGGAAAGGGTATGGGGCACCAGCAAGGTTTTCATCCATTCTATATCCTGCTCCGATGGGGGATAATCGGTCCAAACGTCGAGAAACAGTTCTGCCTCTTCCCGCTCGTCGGCCCGCAACAGAGCTTCGCGGTCGGAGGCTTCGGGTGCCAGTTGGTTCAAAGCCAGGGCTTCTGCCGATTTTTCTGCCCGGCGAAATTGTTCCTCTACGCTGAACCCGGGCTGTGCCTGCCGGTAACGACGCCGGTTGTAATAGAGGGTAGAGGCCTCTTTTTCCAGGAGGCAATCTGTCATTTTGTCTGCCAACGTATAGGCAGAAAGAATCAACCCGTTGTATATCTGCGCCCGTTTGGGGTCCTGAAATCCGTCGAGCATATAGTGAATCATATAGCGGTAGGAGGTCTCCATCTCGGCCAGCTTGTCGCTGAACGTCCACTGCTGCAAGGTGTCGGAGAACAGCTTCAACAAGACAAAAGACTCTTTTAAACGCCTTTCCTGCAAAAGGTTATAAATCTTTTCGAGGTTATTTTTAATCTTAATAGAATCCATAGACATTCGTTATCAACAACATTTCCGGATGCGGTATCGCTGCCTTTGACAAAGGTATTAAAATATGCCGAAAACAGCCAATCCTGCATATCTTTATTCATAACATCAACAAAATATGTGCCAAAGGGTTGAATGCCGATTGCAGGTTAACAGGAGAGATCTTTTTCCAAAGAGGGCCGAAAAAAAATGGCTCTATCGCTCGCCGATATGTAAAATATATATTACATTTGCCCACGGAAATGCGGCAGTAGCTCAGTTGGTAGAGCATCAGCTTCCCAAGCTGAGGGTCGCGGGTTCGAGTCCCGTTTGCCGCTCTCGCTGAAAACCAGGCGGTTACATTTTATGTGGCCGCCTTTTTTGTATCATACCGCTTACAATACGATTTGTTTAGGGGGCGATACGGCCGGAAGAAGAAACTCCCTGACAGAAAACGGCGACTTTACCCGGGGGATTCCATAGGGGAATGGGAGTATCAAGCGAGGGTTTACGGCATCAATCCACTCGTCGAGGTTCAACGCCTTTACGGTATTGTCTCCTGTAAAACCGGCAATATCGTCGGGGGTTACCAACTCTTTGTACTTGACCAGAAAGGGGGCCGACAACGGGCGGTAGCTCCAATGCCACTTCTCTTCGCAGAATCCGGTGGCCCGGTTTGGCGAGGTGCGGGAAGTATAAGGTTGATAAAAACCATATTGGGCGGCGTTTTGCTGCAACCAGGCATAGACCTTTTCGCCGGTCGGGGTGTCGAAATAGGAGGGTTCCAGGCTGTTCAAGTCTATTTCGGTACCCCAGTGATGGCGCGAAATGCCGGGCAGGGAGCAATACAGGAGTATCTGCCGGGTCTTTTCCAGGTCGCTGGTAAAGGCCTCCTGCTTTTCCAATCGCTTCCACTTGGCGTTCCAATGCAAACTCTGCGCCTGATAGGTTCTGGCGGCGGAAATGATTTTCAGCTCTATGCCATCTTGCCGGGCAGCTTCGTACATCCGGATAAAGGCTCGATAGGTCTCTTTGAGCAACCGCAACTTATAGGGGGTATATCGGTGCGAAATCTCTACAAAGGCGGTATCTTCGGCCTGTTCGATCTTCCCCAACAGAAACTCTTTTGTCAGGTACCTGCGGGGGATAAACATCTCGTAAGGCTGTACGGTGTCGGGAATATTGGCATGCCCTACGGAAATACCCCGATCAACGGGAAAGGTGAACCTCCATCCGGAGGATATTCCGTCTGCCGTTTCTCCTTCGTACACTGTCATTCCCATTACATCAAGGGTGGCCGCCACCCATATAACCATCATCCAAACCCGATACTTCATCCTCTT
>DVNA01000149.1 GCA_018714665.1 Candidatus Gallibacteroides avistercoris
TGTGTATGTCGTTCATGTCTGTTTCATTTATCGCCTGTGATAAAGATACCGATAACGGCGGAGGCGATGGAGATGGTGATGGTGGCGAAGGCTCGGGAAATGCTATCCTGTTTGCCGATGGCACACAAATCGGTAACGGCGATAAAGAGTTTGATATTATTGGGAAACACACCTTGAAAAAAGGGACCTATGTGATGAAAGGATGGTGCTATGTTACCGAAGGATCGGAACTGACCATTGAGCCGGGAACCGTAATAAAAGGCGACAAGGGTACCAAAGCTGCGTTGATTGTAGAGCCGGGTGGAAAGGTGATTGCCAAAGGAACGGAAACAGCACCGATTGTTTTTACATCCAATCAACCTGTCGGATCTCGTAAGCCGGGCGATTGGGGAGGCCTGATTATTTGCGGGAAAGCGCCCAACAACAATACCAAGATGACGATAGAAGGAGGTCCGCGTACGGAACATGGCGGTAACGATGTCAACGATAATTCGGGTATATACAGCTATATTCGGGTAGAATTTGCCGGATTCCCCTTTGAGACAGACCAGGAGATAAATGGGGTGACATTTGCCTCTGTGGGAAAATCTACACAAGTCGATCACATTCAGGTTTCGTATTCAAACGACGATTCGTTTGAGTGGTTTGGTGGAGCTGTAAACGGTAAATACCTGGTGGCATATCACGGCTGGGACGATGAATTTGATACCGATAACGGATTCTCCGGCAATTTACAGTTCTTGTTAGGAGTACGTCATCCCAAGATTGCCGATACCTCTTTGTCCAATGGGTTTGAATCGGATAATAACAAGGATGGAACGGCTGCGATTCCCATGACCGGTTGTGTGTTCAGTAATGTAACGTTTGTAGGTCCGGTTGGTCAAGCGGACGATTTTTCCAATACGACCGACTATATCACAGCCGGAGAGATGAATCCTAAAAACGGTTCTAAACTCGGAACTTTTCAGGCAGCTATGCACATTCGTCGTAATAGCCGGTTGAACTGTTTCAACAGTGTAGCCGTAGGTTATCCGGTAGGTTTGTTGCTCGACAATCAGAAAGGAACTACGCAAACCGCAGCAGAAAACGGCGATTTGAAATTGAATAACCTCTATTTTGCCGGAATGACCATCCTGGGTTCAGATGTAAATAAAGCATGGAAAGATGCCTATTCGACCGATGGCGTTACGATGGATGAGACGAAAAAATCATTCTCTCACACCTATTTCTTGGCACAACCCGGAAATAAATATTATGAAAACATTTCCGATTTGATGTTGAATCAACCCAACAGCCTTAAAGCAACGCCAAACTATGGGCCTAAGGTAGGAAGCCCTTTGCGCGACAAGAGCACACAGACCCTTTTCTCCGATGCTAAGTTACAAGATGCCTTTTTCCAGAAAGTTGATTACATCGGAGCGTTTAAAAGCGATGCAGAACAGGATAATTGGTTGAAAAACTGGACAAACTTCGATCCCCATAACACCGCATATTAAAGGGATTCTTAGTAGATTTCGTTCTTATGGAGGAAGATATTCCGAAATTCGGAATGTCTTCCTTTTTTTATTTTAGCGTAAAAAATCCATTTCGTTTCATTTATCCACTGCACCCAATAAAAACGTATGATAAAACCATACAAAATACTACGTTTAACACAAAAGTTTTTGGTTCCGCTTTTTTCAAAAAGCGGAGAAAAGAAGAAGCGAGAAAAAAGGCTTCCTTTTACGCTTGAAGGGAAACAAAAAAAGTCTATATTTGTTAAATGGATATTATACGCCATTATAACAGATGAAACAAATACTCCGATATACAATCCGTTTTTTCTTGGCCTTATTATTGGTGGTATTGTTGTGTCCGCTGTTGCTTTATACCCCTTTTATTCAGGAATTTGCAAAGAATAAGGCACAGAAGATTCTGGCACAACAGACGGGGATGAACGTTTCTGTATCTCGGGTACGACTGAATTTTCCGTTGAATTTGTCTCTCGATACGGTTCGAGTATTGACGGTATCGGACGATACCTTGTTGTCGTGCGATGTCGTTAGTGCACGGGTGGCACTGTTACCGCTTTTGCACAAGGAGATAAAAATAAACCGGTTTCTGTTTCAAAATGCCTTTTTGAATTATGCGGACGAACAATCGGATATGAATATATCGGTTAAAGCACGAGATTTTCAGATTTGTCCCTCCGTAGTTGATTTAAATAGCTCGGAAGTACAATTGTCGCAAGTCGCATTGTCCGGTGTCAGCGGCACGATAAAGATAGGAGTTTCCCAGAAAGAAGATTCTATTTCCAACGATACAACCGCCGTAAAATGGAAAATATCAGCCCAAAAGCTGTCGTTGGCAGATATTGCCCTTGATTTGTCATTGTCTGCTCCGCAGACAGACATTGCGGCAGCCTGGCAACAGGCCGATATAGACAGCTGTTGTGTAGATTTGTATAATCAACAGGTCGATGTGCGGCATTTGGCCTTGTCCGGGGGAGCCTATTCATACGAGTATGTCCCTGTACAAGGGGTCTTGCCACAGCAAGAGACGCTCTCAGATACCGTGTCGTCCGGCAAAGATTGGACGGTTGTTGTCGGGGGGATATCGATTCAAGATAACCGTTTTTTGTATAGGAGTAAAGATGCCGAACCATCGCCCACTTTTAATCCGGAGTATGTTGAGATAGAAAAGTTCGATGCCTGGATAGATACCTTGTACAATCGGGGTAGTTCGGTCTATGCCCGGGTAGCGCAATTACAGGCAAAGGAGCGGAGCGGATTGGAAATTCGTTCGTTGTCGGCTATCTTCGGCATGGAGGAAGGGGCGATCCGGGTACCGGAGGCCCGTATTCAGACGGCGCAGTCGCAACTCTCTTTGTTGGCAGATGTCTCCACCGCGTTTTTTTCTCAGCAAAAAGAAGCTCCTGTTTCTGCCCGATTATCGGGACATCTGGTGCTTTCCGATTTTGCTCCGTTGTTGGATTCCCTGTTTGAACAGCATAAAGAGTTGCTGGAGTTGACAGTAGACTTGTCCGGAGATGTCTCCGGTTCATGGCAGCGGATGAAGGTAAAGCGCTTGGGAATAACCCTTCCCGGTTGTTTGGATTGGCAGACGCAGGGAGAATTATCCGACCTGCTGCATCCCCAGCAGATTTCCGGAGTCCTCTATTCGCGGTGTCAGGTTCATGATGGGAAACTGTTGACCGGTTTGCTGAACGGACAAGAAACTCCCCGCATCGCCATTCCTTCTGGAACCTCTTTGACCGTTCGTGCACAAGCCCTTGCCGGGGATATCTCTCCGCATCTGTCTCTGGTTTCGGACAGTTGTCTGCTCCGTGTATCGGGTTCGGTTTCGCTCCCGCGCAAACAGTACGATATAGCATTAAAAGCCGACTCTTTTCCGTTGGCTCGTTTCTTGCCGGCCGACTCTTTGAATCGCGTTTCGCTGACGGCTCAGGTGTCGGGTTCCGGGTATGATTTTTTGAATCCGGCTACCCGGGCAAAAGCCTTGTTGCAGATACAACGATTCGATTTCAGGGGATACGATTATCGCGATATAGATTTGGACGGCTGGTTGGAGAACGCTTCCTATGCGGTAACGTTGAACAGTGCCTCTTCGGCTCTTGATTTAGGAATGTCTGCGGCAGGAGAGATCAGAAAAGAGGGGGGGAGAATTGCCCTCTCGGGCGAC